>JBBSGQ010000050.1:0-13000 GCA_038253965.1 Acidimicrobiales bacterium
GCCCTTGAGGAAGCCGATCACCAAGCCGCCCGAGGAGCTGAACAGGGCCTGGTCGCCGATGCCGCTCAGCACCTTGGCGTCGGGGAACGACGTCTTCACCTGGCCGAACGATGCCATCGGGCCGGCCGCCGGGAAGGTCGAGAACGACACGAAGGCGCCCTTCGTGAGGTCGGTCTGGCGTTGCGTGCCCTTGATGCAGGACGTCGCCGTGGCAGACGCTGATTCCCTGCGACTGATCGGGACTCCGAGCACGGCGCTGGCTTCGCTGTCGGAGATCTTCGAGCAGAAGGTGCTGGACCGGCTGGGCGAGGATGAGCTCGGCCCGGAAGACGCCGGCTGCGTTGTTCCGCCAGCCGGGGACGTTGTCGCGGTCGAACCCTCCGACGTCGGCGAGGAGGCGTCCGCCTTCGTGGTGGTCGTCTTCTTGTCGCTGGCCTTCGAGCCTGAATCGCCACACCCAGCGACGAGGCAGGTCAGGGCCACGACGGCCACCACCGTCCGGATCGGCTGCGCGCGTGGCGCGAAACGGTTCATGACGGCAACTCTGTTGCCGGGAGTGCCCGCACGACAGGGCGGCACCTGGTGTGACCGCGGTGGTGCTGGCACGTGGGGTGGGGAGCAGACGCGCGACGATGCCCCCATGGCCGTTCCGGTGACGATCGATGAACTGCGCGACACCGGGCGCGCGGCGGGGCTCGACGCGCTGGGCGTGGCGTCGGCCGATCCCTACCTCGACACGCGGCACGACCTGGAGGAGCGACGCGCCGCCGGGCTGCACGGCGGCATGCAGTTCACGTATCGCAACCCGCGAAGGTCGACCGATCCCGGAGCGACGTTGCCGGGCGCTAGGTCGCTCGTGGTCGGAGCGCGGTCCTATCGACATGAGACACCAGAAGAGGTCACTGGCTCGGGTCCGATGGCTCGAGTGGCGCGGTACGTCTGGGCTGACGACTACGGCCATCTGCGCTCCGCTCTGAGGGAGGTGGCCGGCCGTCTCCGCGAGGACGGATGGCGGACCGTGGTGGTCGCCGATCAGAACAACCTGGTGGATCGCGCTGCCGCGCACAGAGCCGGGCTGGGTTGGTTCGGCAAGAACAGCAACCTGCTCCTACCCGGCCACGGGAGTTGGTTCGTGCTCGGGTCGGTGATCACTGATGCGCCGATCGAGTCGTTGTCGTCGAAGGCTCCATCGAGCCCGGTGCCCGACGGATGCGGACCATGTACCCGCTGCCTCGACAGCTGCCCGACCGGGGCGATCGTCTCTCCCGGGGTGGTCGATGCCCGACGATGCCTTGCATGGTCACTGCAGATGACCGGTCAGTTCCCGCGTGAGCAACGCGTGGCACTGGGCGACCGGATCTACGGCTGCGACGACTGCCAGGAGGTCTGTCCTCCGAACCGTCGGGAGGATCGGACAGATCCAGCGGGACCGGTCGACCCTGCCGCGGCCTGGGTGCCGATCCTCGAGATCCTCGACGCGTCCGATGACGCCCTGATCAAACGCTTCGGCCACTGGTACGTCCCTCGTCGTGAGCCCCGGTACCTGCGCCGCAACGCGCTGATCGTGCTCGGCAACACTGCAGATCCGGCCGGAGGCGAACCGGCGGTGCGGGCGTGCCTGGCTCGTCACCTCGTCGATCCCGATCCGTTGCTCCGGGCCCATGCCGTATGGGCGGCCCGCCGGCTCGGCTGGACGGATCTGCTCGAGGTGCTGGCCGGCGACCGTGCGCCAGAGGTCCAGGAGGAGTTCGTCGCCGTCGCACCGCCGAGTCGCTCTGTGTGAGGCACCTGCTGGTCACCAACGACTTCCCTCCGAAGCACGGAGGGATCCAGTCCTACCTCTGGGAACTGTGGCGGCGCCTTCCCCGGAGCGACGTCACGATCCTGACGACCCCGTACGCAGGGGGCACTGCATGGGACGCATCGCAGCCATGGCCGGTGACGAGGACCCGCCAGAAGGTGCTGCTCCCGACGAGGGCGCTGCGGGCGCAGATCGACCAGCTGGCGTCTGACGCTCGCGCCGACCTGGTCGTGCTCGATCCCGCCCTGCCGCTCGGCCTGATCGGGCGCCATCTGGAGCTGCCCTATGGCCTGGTCCTGCACGGTGCCGAGATCGCCGCGCCCGGCCGCGTTCCAGCGTTCCGTTCGGCTCTCGGCCACGTCCTGCGAGGCGCTACGGCCCTCGTGGCGGCGGGCGGCTATCCCGCAGACGAAGCCGAGCGGGCCGCCGGAGGAGTGCTGCCGATCACCATTGTCCCCCCCGGCGTGGACAGCGAACGCTTCCGGCCGCTCGACGCTGATGAGCGTGAGCGGACCCGTGCGCGGTTCGGGCTGCCGGGGGACGCCACGGTCATCCTGAGCGTCAGCCGGCTCGTGCCGCGCAAGGGGATGGACGTGTTGACCCGGGCTGTCGCCGGGCTCGCTGGTTCTGGTCCGGACGTGATCGTTGCCATCGCCGGTGCAGGACGCGACCAAGGTCGCCTCCAGCGGTTGGTTGCGGGCGCCGGAGCGCCCGTGCGGTTCCTCGGCCGGGTGCCCGAGGCCGACCTTCCCGCCCTGTACGGCTGCGCTGACGTGTTCGCGATGCTGTGCCGTAACCGGTGGTTCGGCCTCGAACAGGAGGGCTTCGGCATCGTGTTCCTCGAGGCGGCGGCCTGCGGCGTGCCCCAGATCGCCGGCGACAGCGGCGGAGCGGCCGAGGCTGTCGCCGAAGGCGAGACCGGGTTGGTGGTGCGCGATCCCACCTCGGTGGCCGAGGTAGGAGCCGCCCTGGGCCGCCTGATCGGGGACGCCGACCTGCGGGGGGCGATGGGTGCCGCCGCCCGCAGGCGCGCCGAGACCGAGTTCTCCTACGACGTGCTGGCCGACCGCCTCGGCGTCGCGCTGGCGCGACCGCGATAGGTGCCACCGGCTGGGCGCTGGAACAATCAGCGCCGTGACTGATCCTACTCGAGCCGATGTGCCAGGAGCGCGCCTCATCCAGGCCGACCTGATCGGCACCGGACTCTTCGTCATCACTGCGGGCGCAGCTGCGGCGCTGTTGCGCCCCTCGGTGCAGGCACCGGCGGTCGCCGTATCGGGCGCCCTCTTCGTGGGTGGCTGCCTGTCATTTGCGTGGGGTTTCCTGCTCGCGGTCGAACGCAGTCGCACAGAAGCGATCGAGTTGTCGTCGCTGTTCTTCCTCAAGGAGAGCGCTCCGCCAGTGGCCCGTCGGGCGCTGCTCGGCCTGCTCACCGTCCAGGTGATCGCGGCGATCGTGACGGCGTCGGTTCGGCCGTTCACCAGTCTGGCCTTCGGTGTCCTGGCGCCGCTCTGGGGGCTCGGCATCGTCACGCTCTGGTCGGGGCGATACGGCGCCTTCGCACAGAAGGCCCTATCCACCCAGGGACGGCCCCGTGGCGGGGTCGACGCAACGGAAAAAACGGACGAAGCTGGCAAGGCCGACGAAATCGACAGCAGCAGACCGCCCCACGATTCCACGACCGAACAGGACCGGCCAGAATGAGCTTCGCAGTGCCGGTACCAGTCCACCGCAGAAGAGGCGAGTCGACATGGCCGACTTCGTAACCGAGAAGACGATGATCGCAGCATCGCCTGAGGAGATCATGGCTGTGCTGCGGGACTTTGCCAGCTACCCGGCATGGGCGCGGGACCTCAAAGCTGTCGAGGTGCTCGACACCGACTCCGAAGGGCGAGGGCGAACGGTCCGCTTCCGGGCTGCGGCGATGGGACGCAGCACCAACTACACGTTGCGCTACGACCACTCCGAGCCTGATCGGCTGTCGTGGAAGCTCGTCGCCGGTGACCTCACCCGCAAGCTCGACGGTCACTACGAGCTGGCGCCGAGGATCAACGGCCACACCGATGTGGGCTACCAGCTCGAGGTGGATCTGGTCCTCCCCCTGCCCGCGTTCATCAAGCGGCGCACCCAGGTCAAGATCACGCACACCGCGCTGCGGGAGCTGAAGGCCCGCGTAGAGGCCCCCACGGGGTGAGGGTCCTCCTCTTCACCGGGAAGGGTGGCGTCGGTAAGACGACAGCGGCAGCCGCCACCGCCCTGCGTTGCGCCGACGCCGGGCTGCAAACGATGGTCCTCTCCACTGATCCCGCCCATTCGCTGGCCGATGCGTTCGACGTTGATCTCGGTTCGGTCGCCCAGCCCGTGTCCGAGCACCTCTGGGGACAACAGCTCGACGCCCAGGAACGCATGGAGGAGGCCTGGAGCGACATCCAGGCCTACCTGATGCAGGTGTTCAAGTGGGCCGGTGTGGAAGGGATCGAGGCGGAGGAGCTGTCGGTGATCCCTGGCCTCGATGAGATATTCAGTCTCACCGACATCAAGAGCTATGCCGACTCTGGCGCTTGGGATGTAGTGGTGGTGGACTGCGCACCGACCGCTGAGACGATCCGACTCCTTTCGTTGCCGGACATCCTCGGTTGGTACATGGAGCGCGTGTTCCCGATGAGCCGCAGGGTCAACAAGGTCGTCTCACCGTTCCTTTCGCGCGTCACCAACCTGCCGATGGCTGGTGATGACGTGTTCGGATCAGTGCGCCGCTTCTATGACCGTCTCGACGGAGTGAAGGAGGTGTTGACCGATCCGCAACGCACCTCTGTTCGGCTTGTGGTCAACCCGGAGCGGGTGGTGATCGCCGAGGCCCGCCGGACCTACACCTACCTCTCGCTCTTCGGATATCGGGTCGATGCGGTCATCGCCAACCGCCTTCTCCCCGAAGCAGTCACCGATCCGTGGTTCGCGACATGGAAGCAGCTCCAAGCCGAGCACATGTCGACCATCGAGGAAGGGTTTGCGCCGCTCCCGATCCTCAAGGCCGAGCTCGCAGCCGAGGAGCTCGTGGGTGTCGACCGCCTGCGCACATTTGCCGATCATCTGTACGCCGAGCTCGACCCGGCGGCGGTGCTCCACCAGGGCGAGCCCCTTCGGATCACCAGGCGCGGAGCGACCTATGAGCTTTGCGTGGAGTTGCCGTTCGCTGACCGCGATGACTTGGAGCTCGGCCGCCACGGTGATGACCTGTTGATCCGAGTGGGTCCGTACCGGCGCTGCCTCACACTCCCCGATTCGCTCTGCCGGAGAACGGTCACCGCAGCGTCTTTGCGCAACGGGCGCCTACGCGTGTCATTCGCTGTCGACGAGGCAGGCGAGACGCCGCACACCCGGAGTCGTGTGCCGCGCGCCCAGGTGGGCGGTCGATGAACATGGCTGAGGAGATGCGCGCCCCCGGCCCGGACTCCGGCCGAGCCCAGTCGGACAGCGACCGGCAGACCGGTAGTGCCCCGCCCGGTGCGGGCACCAGCGGCCGGGAGCGGTTGGTGCACCAGGGCCTCGACCATCTCCAGCGAGCGGCACTGGAGACCATCGCGGCGATGCGAGCGCTGCTCGATCTGGCAGAGGAGCTGGTCGAGGATCCGCGAGCAGCTGAAACCCTTGTCAGCACCATCGGGTCGCTCGCCGAGGCCGCCGTTCGCTCAGGTGCTGATCTGGGCAACCGCCGCGCCGCCTCCGCCGCGACCACATCCGAGGACGATGACGAGAAGGGCGGGGTGCAACGCATCCCGCTGTCGTGAGGGGATGACGCCATGAAGCTGGTGCGCCTGAGAACCCGAACGGTGAACCCTGGCAAGGATCAGGAGGGTGTCGAGCTCGCTATCCATCCACAGCTGACAGTGGTGCTCGGCACCGCCGGCGCAGCGCGCCAGAACCTGATCGAGGCGATCGCAGGCATCGCGCGAGGAGTTGCCGAGGGAGGTGGGGTCATCGAGGTCGGCGGAGTCGAGCAGGACCTCACCACCGAAGCCCTGGCCGATCTCGGGCTCGGCACCGACGTAGACGTCGTCGTCCGAGCCACTCACCTGCCCGGCCACCGCGCTGACCGAGCTGCCGAGCGGCGCGCCGCAGCCGCAGCAAGCGACGAAGCGCGGCGTTCCCTCGTCAAGGCACAAGCTGTGTCCCATGACGCGTCCGAAGTGCTCGACGAGGTCAAGCGGACCCTGAACGAACTTCGCGCCGGAAGAGGCCAGAGGGCGCTTCTCGGCCAGCCCACGGCCTCGACGCCGGCCAAGGTACCGATTGCGCCCGATTTGGCGAGTGCCGAGCGTGCCCGCTTGGACGAAGAGGTCGAACGGCTCCATGCCGAGCGCGACTCAGCGATCTTCGCCCGCGCCGAGGCCGAGCGCGTGGTGTCCGAGGCCCGTGAACGAGCCGCGCCGCCCCAGGACGTCCCCTCGGCGGCGCGATCCGAGCAGACGTCAGCCGACCAGCAGGCCTCCGATGGCGAAGCCAAGCGAGAGGAACTGCAGCGCAAGCTCGTCGCTCTTGCACCCCAGGATCCGACTCCGATCAGGGAGTGCCTCGATCGCATCGAGCGCGCACGCGGCGCCGAGCCCGTCGCCATCCCGGCTGCGCTTGCTCTGGCCGACGCGTGGCGCGATGTGCACGGGCAGCTGGCCGACCTCGAACGGACCGAGAGCGATGAAGAACGCCAGGCTCGAGCTCGTCTCGAGGCAGCCCGCCGCGCCGCTGTCGAAGCCGAGAAGGATCTTCGAGTCTCGGGCCTGCCCGCGGACGTGGTGGCCGAGCTCGAATCGGCTCACATCGCCGTGCTCGATGCACAGGACAAGTCAACGTCGCGCTTCAGTGGTGGGCGAGCCCGGTCCAGGCTGGACCATGCCCGTGCCGTCGAGCGCAGCGTGCTCGCCAAGCTCGATTTCACCACCTATGCGGACTACATGATGAGCTCGTCGAGCAGAGGAGTCGGGGCCGGCAAGCGCGCCGTACTGCAGGCCGCTCGCATCCGAGTGGCTGAGGCTGAAGCGGAACTACAGGAGCTGAGCGACACAGGCCGCGACATCTGGCGCGCTGATCTTCTCGAGCAACGGTCAGCCTTGGCTCCCCGCATCGCGCTGCTGCTCGGCCATGAGCCCGAAGGCCCGGAGGTCGAAGGGGAGCTGCGCGCGCTGCGAGCGGTGCCCCCCGCCGACGACGCGCTCCTCGCGGACATGCGATCGTTGCTGGCAGGCGTCGGTGTGGCGGTGGAGGACGAAGTTCTCGGACAGGAGGAGCTGGTCGGGCTGGCTCGAACGTGGCTCGACGAGAACGGACACCTCGATGAGCGTCGGGTAGTCGTCGAGGCCGAGCTGCGGGCCATCGACGACGAGACGGCTGGCGGTCCCGGTCGGTCCAACGCCGTTCAGATCGACGCGCCGTCGGCTGCGGACGAGGAGCGCAGCCATCAGGCCGAGGTGTCGTTGCAGCAGACGGACCAGGAACTGGTCGAGCTCGAGGGCCGGATCGCAGACCTGGAGGCTGCGGTCGTCGCCGCCGAAGCTGAAAGGGCGCGCCTCCTCGAGGATGACGACACGGCCGACCAGCAACCGCCTGCCGTCGATGTCTCGGGTGCGGGGCCTGAGGCCGCGGTCGATCTTCTCCTTGCCGAGACCGAGGCCCGGCTCCAACGAGTCAGCCAAGATGCGTTGGCGGCAGAGCTGGAGGTCGATCGACTCACCGCGGAACTTGCCTCGGCCGAACACCGGTTCAATGCGCTGACCGCAGCAGAGGATGCGCCTGTGACAGCAGAGGACGCGCCCGCCGAGGATCGGCAGGCGATCATCGAGGAGATCGAGTGGTACCTCTTGACCAGGCTGGCCGCCGCGCGGTCCGTGGGATCTGCGGGCTCGGTACCTCTCGTGCTCGACGACCCGTTCCATGACCTCGAAGTGGCCGAGGCAGTCCGATTCATGGAGTGGATCGAACGGATGTCGGCGGCGGTGCAGGTGATCGCGGTGACCGATGACCTCGCCCTCTCGTTCTGGGCCGAATCCCTCGGAGCCGAGCGGGCTGCGGTCGTCTCGGTGGGGAGCTGAGGGCACGGCGAGTCGGCGCGGAGCCGAGCGCACCGAGGCTTCGGGGTCCTACGATCGGACGTCACTTCAGCAGACCACCGGGAGATGCATGTGACCGTCATCACCGAGGAAGCCGTCCGGGAGCTCGCAGGGTTCAAAGGGCAGGGGGTGCCGGTCACGACGTGTTACCTCGATGTCGATGGTCGCCGCTACCACCGCCACCTCGAATACGAACAGGAGCTCGACCGCCTGCTCCGGGACGCCAGGAGCAGATCGAACGGCACGCCGTCGGTGCACCGCGACCTCAAGCGCATCGAGGACTTCGTCAAGGGTGGTCTCGACCGTTCGCGCACCCGCGGGCTCGCCTTCTTCTCCTGCTCTGAGCACGACCTGTGGCGGGTCCTCCAGCTTCCCAAGCCGTTCCGCAACCAGCTGGTGATCAACGATGTCCCGGCCGTCGGCCAGCTGGAAGCCGCAGTCGAGGAGAGCGTCCGGTTCGGCGTCCTGCTGGTCGACAAGCAGCGTGCCCGGATGTTCGTGTTCGAGATGGACGAGCTGATCGAGCAGTCCGAACGCTTCGACGAACTGCCCCGCGACTACGACCAGCGTGGCGAGCGTGATCAAGGCGACACGTCGAACCATGTCGACGCGATGGCCGACCAGCACGTGCGGCGTGCCGCTGATGTCGCGTTCGCCGTCTTCCAGGATCAGCGCTTCGAGCACCTCTGCATCGGTGCGCCCGACGAGCTGAGCCGCTCGGTGGAGTCGCGTCTGCACCCATACCTGCGAGAGCGGTGGTGCGGACGGATCTCAGTAGCTCCGAGCGCGCCGTTGGAGGACATCCGCCGCGCCGTGCTGGAGGTCGAATCTCGGCAAGAACGCGCCAAGGAGGCAGCGCTTGTCGAGCGGCTCCGGGCGGAGGTGGGCGCCGGACGCCGCGGGGTGGCCGGCCTCGATGACACACTCGCCGCTCTGGGCGATCAGCGGGTCGACCTCCTCCTCGTCTCCGCTGGCTACAGCGAGGAGGGTTGGCGGTGTCCGACCACTGGCCGTCTCGCGCGGGTCGGTCCGAAAAGCCCCGCAACCGGCGAGCGCATGGACCGGGTGGCCGACGTCGTCGAGGAAGCTGTCGACGAGGCACTGGGGCAGAGGGGCAAGGTCGAGATATGCGTCGAGAACGCCGATCTCGACGTGCTCGGCCGCATCGGCGCCCTGCTCCGCTACTAGTGGCCTCGGAGCCGCTGATATGCGGCCTCGATCTCGGCGGGACGAAGCTCCTTGGCGTCCTGCTCGATCCAACGAGCGGGGAGGGTCCCTTGCTCGTCGAGCGCGTGCCGACCCCAGCGGGGGCAGGTGCGGTGAGCGAAGCGTTGATCGGCCTCGGGAAGACGCTGATGGCCAGGGCCAGCGGTGAGCTCGGCAGGGAGGTGGCAGCCGTCGGCCTGGGGGCGCCCGGATTGGTCGATCGCTCGGGAACGCTGCGATACGGACCCAACCTGCCGGGCATCGTCGACATCGAGCTGGCTGACGTCTTGCGCGACGGTCTCGGCCTGCCGGCCACTGTCGACAACGACGCCACCTGCGCAGCATGGGGCGAGCATGAACGGGGAGCAGCAAGAGGCTGCAACCACTCGATCACGATCACGCTCGGTACCGGGATCGGCGCTGGCATCACCGTCAAAGGCGAAGTGCTACGGGGGGCCAACGGCTTCGCCGGCGAACCGGGGCACATGGTCGTCGATCCGGCCGGCCCTCTGTGCCCGTGCGGTCGGCGCGGGTGCTGGGAGCGGTACGCCTCGGGCAGCGGCCTCGGTCGGCTCGCACGCGAGGCGGCACATGCCGGCTTCGCGGAGCGGGTTGTCGAGCTGGCCGGAGGCGACGCCGAGGACGTCAAGGGCGAGCACGTCACGAAGGCGGCGGCCGAGGGAGATGGGCAGGCGGTGCTGGTGATCGCCCGGTTCGCGTGGTGGGTAGCGCTCGGCATCGCCAACGTGGTGAATCTGCTCGACTCTGAGATCGTGGTGCTGGGCGGAGGTCTGGCAGAGGCCGGCGAGCTCCTCATGGAACCGACACGGGCCGCGTACCAGGAGCTGGTTCTGGCCGCCGATCATCGTCCGGCCGTGCCGATCGTGGTCGCCGAGCTCGGCGAGCAGGCCGGCGCCATCGGCGCAGCCCTCCTGGCCGGCGCACGCACGAGCTAACGCCGCGTGGCCTCGCGTTCTCGACGCATTAGCCGCGACATGGCGCGGCTGTCGAGTTCAGCCGGGATGGTGTTGCGCAGCGCCGCGCTCCTGGCTGTGCTCGATCTCGGTCCACGCTGCGTCGACTCCCTCGTAGCCGCGTGTGTTCGAGAACTTGTCGGGCTCGAGCTCCTTGTAGATGTTGAAGAAATGCTCGATCTCCGAGGCGAGGTAATCAGGTAGTTCGGCGATGTCCTGTATGTGGTCCCAGCGCGGATCGCCGAACGGCACGCAGATGATCTTGGCGTCCGGCCCAGCGTCGTCTTCCATCCAGAACACGCCGACCGGACGGGCGGTGATGATGCAGCCGGGGAACGTCGGTTCCTCGAGGATCACCAGAGCGTCGAGCGGGTCGCCGTCCTCGCCGAGCGTCTCGTCCACGAAGCCGTAGTCGGCCGGGTACACGGTGGCTGAGAAGAGCCGCCGATCGAGACGGATGCGCCCCGTCTCGTGGTCCATCTCGTACTTGTTGCGACTGCCGCGGGGAATCTCAACGACCACCTCGACGGTGCCTCGTGCGTCGGTCATCGCGACAGCATGCCCCGTCAATCCCGAGCAGTGACGCGGGGGTCGACAAGTAGGGTTGCTCCGCATGGAGTTCCGCCGGATCACGAACCTTCCTCCCTATGTGTTCACGATCATCGACGGGCTGAAGATCGAGGCTCGTCGCAACGGACGGGATGTGGTCGACCTTGGCTTCGGCAACCCCGACCTGCCCTCGCCGCCGATCGCCGTGGAGAAGCTGTGCGAGGCGGCGCACAACAGCCGGAACCACCGTTACTCGGCCAGCCGGGGTATCCCCAAGCTCCGCGAGGCGGTCGCCGGGCTGTATCAACGCCGATTCGGGGTTGCACTCGATCCCGAGCGCGAGGTGATCTCGACCATCGGTGCCAAGGAGGGGTTCTCGCATCTGATGTGGGTGTTGCTGCAGCCCGGTGACGCTGCCCTGGTGCCGTCACCCTCCTACCAGATCCACATCTGGGGCCCGCTCTTCGCCGGGGCCGATGTGCGGGAGATCCGCATGGGCGCGGGGGAGGACCTGTTCGAGAACATGCAAGAGGCGTACGAGTACTCGTGGCCCAAGCCGCGAGTCATCGTGCTGTCGTTCCCGCACAACCCGACGACTGCCTGCGTCGACCTTGGCTTCTTCCAGCGAGTTGTCGACTTTGCCCGCGAGAAGGACGTTGTGATCGTCCACGACAACGCGTACGCCGAGCTCGGGTTCGACGGCTACCGGCCGCCGTCGATACTGCAGGCCGAAGGAGCGAAGGACTGCGCGGTCGAGCTGTACTCGATGACCAAGTCGTTCTCGATGGCCGGGTGGCGCATGGCCTACCTGGTCGGCAACGCGGACGTCGTGCAGGCCCTGGCCAAGCTCAAGAGCTACCTCGACTACGGCACGTTCCAGCCGATCCAGATCGCTGCGACGGTGACCCTCAACGAGGATCCCGAGCACCCGCGCGAGGTGCTGCCGATCTATCAGGCGCGCCGAGATGCACTGTGCGACGGGCTCAACCGGATCGGCTGGGAGATCGAGCCGCCTCGCGGCACCATGTTCGTGTGGGCGACGATCCCCGAGCCCTACCGAGAGATGGGCTCGGTCGAGTTCGCATCGTTCCTCGTCACCGAGGCCCACGTCGCGACGACGCCGGGCGTCGGCTTCGGCCCGGGTGGCGAGGGCCACGTCCGCTTCGCGCTGATCGAGAACGATCAGCGGATCGGTCAGGCCGTGCGGAACCTGCGTCGGGCATTGACCAAGTTGAACTGACCGCGCGACCGGCCGGTCGAGCGGGGCCGACGCGGGCTTGGTGCGTTGCAGCCGCTGTGAGCGGCTCGAGCGCACCCGCCTCGGCCCAGATACCGGTATCTGGGCCGTCTCCGTCGCCTGCACCCCGTAACACCTCGTTGCTGATCCTGAAACCGGCAGTTCACATGTGGTCGGTACCGTGGCGGCCATGGAGAGCTACGTCGTGCGCGTGTGGCTGCCAGATCGACCGGGCGCGCTCGGGCAGGTCGCCAGTCGGATCGGCTCGGTGCGCGGCGACGTCGTCGGCATCGACATCCTCGAGACGGGCAACGGCCAGGCGGTCGACGAGCTTGTCGTGCAGCTACCTGATCCAGCTGTCGTCGACCTGCTGGTGCACGAGATCAGTCAGGTCGACGGGGTCAAGGTGGAGGAGATCCGCCCACTCGGCTCCGGCGGTCACGACCCGCGTCTCGATGCGTTGGAGACTGCAGCGATCCTCGTCGGTGCGTCGTCGCCGACCGAGCTGCTCGAGGCGGTGTGCGAGCACGTCGGCCGCTCACTCGCCGCTGACTGGGTGGCGGTCGTGGAACTGTCGACCGGCGCGATCCGAGAGGGTTCGAGCACCATGCCCTCCTCGGAATGGCTCGGCGCGTTCCTGCTCGGCAGTCGCTCCGCGGCCAACTTGTCGGGGCTCGATGCGGGCTGCGAGGACGTGGCGTGGGCGCCGCTGCCCGGAGCTGACCTTGCCCTCGTTGTCGGTCGCGACGGGACTGCCTACCGCGCCCGTGAGCGCCGGCAGCTCGCGGCCATCGCCCGTATCGTCGACACCCGGTTTCGCGAGCTGATCGGTCAGGCGCATCGCTACCACCCGAGCGTCGACGTCAACGCCGACCTTCTTGCCCGCGAGGTCCAAAAGGGAGACCACCCATGAGCTCGGTATCGTCGATCGATCCCACACGCTGCAGCAGCGGCGGGCTGCGCCCGGACACCAGGGCGCTGGTCAGCTCTGCCGAGCCCAGTCCCGCGAGCGCTCGACTGCACGGCGCCACTGGGCGTGCGCGGCGTCAGCGACTGGACGCGGGACAGAAGGCTGCAACTCGACGTCGAGCACCCAGTTCGCGCTGATCTCGTCGAGGGAGGACCACACGCC
>JBBSGQ010000051.1:0-12939 GCA_038253965.1 Acidimicrobiales bacterium
AGCGACCCGATGGGCTGCGGCTCATTGATGCCCTCTCGCACGAACAGGGGAGCGACCAGGTCGTCGACCCGCACCGTCGTCTCGGCGACAAGTCTGCGCAGCACGGGTGTACGTCGAAGCCGACGCAAACGCCGTTGAGGAAACGACATCGGCCCAGCCTACGGAACGGGCGCAGAATGTTCCTCGGGCTTCAGATGGCGGTCGAAGAAGTCGAGGATGATCTCAGCCCGCTGCACGCGGTGCTTCGGAGAGCCGGTCCGGGACAGCTCGTGGCTCTCGTCGGGGAAGCGGTGGTACTCGACTTCACGATCGAGCATCCGCAAGGCGACGAACAGCTGGTCAGCCTGTTCGATCGGGCACCGCAGGTCCTGCTCGGAATGCAGGATGAGGATCGGCGTGTGCATGTCTCGCACGTAGGTGATCGGCGACTGACGCAGATATTCCTCGGGCGCATCCAGGTGGCTGGCACCCATCTCCCACTGGAAGAAGCCAGCCGCGTCCGAGCTCGTCTCGAGCGAATAGAGGCTGTTCACCGCTCGTTCCGAGCAGGCGGCGGCGAAGCGGTCGGTGTGGCCGATCATCCAGCTCGCCATGTATCCCCCGTAGGATCCGCCCAGCACGCCGAGGCGCTCAGGGTCGATGAACGGGTAGCGATCGACGGCCGCGTCGACCACCGCCATCAGGTCGTCGTAGTCGATGCCGCCCCAGCCCGTGCCTGGCGCATCCTTCGCGATCGGCGCCCGGATGGCCCGGACCCACTCCTGGGTCGACCCGGTGGAGCCGTGCGGGTTGGCGTACACGACGACATAGCCGGCCGACGCCCAGATCTGGAACTCGTCGAACCACCCGGTGGCGTACTGGGTCATCGGTCCGCCGTGGATGCTCAGCAGCATCGGGTGGCGGCGACCCTCGCCCTCGACTCCTCCCCCCTCGACTCCTGCGGCCACTGAGGCGGGCCGGATGATCCAGGCATCGATGTCTCCGCCACCGGACGACGCAACGCGGAACCGCTCGGGTGGGAGTGCCGGATGGGAGCGATGGAAGCCGACGCCGAGTGAGGTGAGCCGCCGCTCGGTCCCGTCGATGACCGTGAAAAGCTCGGGCAGCTCGGTCGGTGAGGTGGCAACGAAGGCGAGGGTCCCGCCCGCTATGTCGTAGCCGACGACCGCCCGCTCGCCGTCGACCACGCATTCCGGCTGGCCGGAACCGTCGGCGGCGACGTGGTAGACGTGCACGTTCCCGCCGTCCTCGACGCTGAACCACAAGCGGTCGTCGTCCCAGATCGGGGGCCGAGCGCCGGGGTAGGGAGCGCAGCTGCGGTCGAGCGAGCGGGCCAGCTCCTGGCTCTTCCCGGTGTCCGGGTCGATCACGGCGAGCTGGGGCAGTCCGGGCGCGACGATCTGCTCAGTGGCCAGCGCGGCGACCCGCGAACCGTCCGGCGACCACGACAGCTGCGCATAACCGATCGACGACTCGGTGACGTGGTGAAGATCCCCCGCCGTCCCATCCTCGTTCACGCCGAGGATCCACACGTCCTGCACGGGCCGGTCGACGTCCCACCGGTCGTGGCGGGCCGCGGTGAAAGCCAGCTTGCTGCCGTCGGGTGACCACGCTGGCGACCCATGCTCGTAGGGCCCTTCGGTGACAGCTTCGGGCGGCGCGGAACCATCGGCCGGCCCGACCCATATGTGGTTGGGTCGATCGATGATCCAACCGACCGAGTCGAGCCGGGACAGGAAGTGGTCTATGCGGCGCGGCGGCCGGGACGCATCGTCGTCTCCCTCGTCCCACCGCTTCCCACGCTTGCGGGCCACGAAAGCGATCCGGGTGCTGTCGGGCGACCATTTGACATCGCTGATGCCCTCGGGCAGATCGGCCAGCGTGACGGTCTCGCCCGGCTGGTCGATCGCCATGAGATGCAGCGTCGATCGCTTGTCCCCCTTGTCGTCCTTCTTCCGGCGGCTGGTGAAAGCGAGCGTGCGCCCATCCGGTGACCATGTCGGGCTGCTGTCGCCCTCGTCGCCTGCGGTGATCTGGCGGGGAGGGCTCGAGCCGTCAGCAGCCGCCGACCACACGGCACTGCGATATCGGTTGGCGTCCATGTCGATCAGCGTGACGACGAACGCCACCACGCTGCCGTCGGGGGAGAGGCATGGATCGGAGACCGAGACGAGACGACCTATGTCGCGCGGGCGCATGAGCGGGGACGGTAGCGAAACGCTCGTGTCAGACGACTGCGGGTTCGTCCCGTTCGCAGCCACCAGCCCGTGATCCCGGGTGAGCCCGGCCCACGATCGAGCACTGGTCGGGCCGGTCAGGGCTGCCACTGCTTCGAGAGCACCAGTAGCCCGTCCAAGACGTCGACGCTCAGCTCGGTGATGCTGCCGACGACGAGGTCGGCATCGCTGAGCGACGTGAACCGGGTGATGCGCGAGGGCACCGCCACCACTGCCATGCCGGCGGCGCGAGCCGCAGCGACACCGTGGGCCGAGTCCTCCAGGGCAACGCTGCGACTCGGGTCGGCCCCGAGCTCGCGACAGGCCAACAGGTAGGAGTCAGGCGCGGGCTTGCCGACGCCCCCGACCCGGTCGGCTCCAGCCAACACCTCGAACCGCCCCAGAAGCCCGAGGCGTCGCAGATGGCGCTCGAGCCACCCGACCTCCGAACTCGATGCGATACCAGCCGGCACACCAGCTTCGTCCAACGCGTCGAGCAGTCCGACGATTCCCGGAAGCACGGGCAGCCGGTCGCGGTCGGAGCGGTCCTGCGCGTAGTACGCCCGATCGAACTCGTCACGGGGCACGTCCAGCCCCAGTCGCTCGTTCAACGTGTCGAACCATCCGCCTCTGCCCTCGGCCAACCCGACGATCGTGGCCCACGTCTCGAGCGGCAGCTCGTGACCGAGCTCGGCGAACGCGGCGGTCGCCGCCGTGTAGATCGGCCACTCCGTGTCGACGATCAGCCCGTCGAAGTCGAACACCACGGCTTGAAGGTCCATGAGCTCATTCTCGACGCAATAGCCGCGGCGGCACGCAGCCATTAAGGAGCCGAGCCGATTGGCGATGCGACGCCAGGCGAAGCCTGGCGAGGACAACCGTGGCTACGACGCAGGGCGACCTATTCGCTCGAGTCCCTATGCGTCGAGAACGCGAGGATGGCGTCGACCAGGCCGGCGATGGTGTGGACCGGAGCCTCGATCGAAACGGTGAGGCCGTGCTGACGAGCGGTCGTTGCGGTGACCGGGCCGATGCATGCCACGACCGGGGGAACGGCGGCGGCCCCGAGCGCGGCGACGAAGTTGTCGACCGTCGACGACGACGTGAACGTCACGAGATCGGCGCCGGCGATGGCGCGGCGCTGTGTGTTGCTCGGCTCGACGGACCCCGTGCGGTACGCCTCCACGACATCCACCTCCCATCCTTTGCTCCGCAGGCCGTCGGGCAGCACATCGCGGGCGACTGCGGCGCGCGCTAGCAGCACGCGACTGCGTGTCGGGATCGGCGCACCAGGGAAGGCCGACAACAGAGCCTCAGCCACGAAACGCTCCGGCACGAGGTCCGCCACCACCCGGAACCGTGCGAGAGCCTCCGCCGTTCCCGCTCCGATCGCGGCCACTCGCACGCCTGCGAGCCGCCTCGTGTCGGGTATCTCCCGGAACAGGCGATCGACGCCATTGGGTGACGTCACCACCAACCAGTCGTAGTCCGGCAACTGGTCGATGCCATGTCGGAGCGACTCGCCTCCATCAGCCGGATCGTCGATCTCGATGACCGGAACCTCCACCGGTTCCGCGCCGAGCTCCGCCAACCGGCGGCTGAGCCCTGAGGCCTGGGCCCGCGCCCGGGTGACCACGACACGCTTGCCGAACAGCGGTCGCCGTTCGAACCAGCCGAGATCGTGGCGAGCCACATCACCGATGACGATCACCGACGGAGCTTCCAGGTCGTCACCGTTCAGCGTGGCGAGCGTGGCCCGCACCGTGCGCTGTTGAGGACGGGTGCCCCAGCGAACCGCGGCCACCGGCGTCTCAGCCGTAAGCCCACCGGCGGTCAGCTGCGCAGCGATCGCCGGCCAGCGAGCCACGCCCATCAGGACGATGATCGTGCCGCCCACACGGGCCACGGCCTGCCAGTCGACCGAGCCCTCGTCGCGCTCCGGATCCTCGTGCCCCGTCACGACTGTGAACGACGTCGACGAGTAACGCAGCGTGACGGGGATACCTGCGTAGGCGGGCACGGCCAAAGCGGAGGAGATCCCGGGCACCACCTCGTAGGCGAGGCCGGCCGATGCGAGCGCACCCGCTTCCTCGCCACCGCGAGCGAACACGAACGGGTCGCCGCCCTTGAGCCTGACCACCGTACGTCCGGCGCGGCCGTGCTCGATCAGGAGGTCGTTGATGCCGGCCTGGCTGACCCTGGCCCTGCCTGGCGCCTTCCCGACATCGATCCGCTCAGCGTGGGCTGGCGCCAGATCGAGCAGTTCGACAGCTGACAGCCGGTCGTGCACGACGACATCGGCTCGACGCAGCACCTCCGCCCCCCGCACCGTGAGAAGGCCCGGGTCACCCGGCCCTGCGCCGACCAGATACACGGTCATCGCGACGCCTGCTCCAGTGCGCTCCGCAGGTCGCGTGCGACCGCTGCCCCGAGCTGGGCCGGGTCGTGCGAGACCCCACTCAGCCGAACCAAGTGGGAGCCGTCGGGCGTTGCGAGGATCGCGTCAAGGACCAGCTCACCGTCGACTCTGGTGGCGTAGGCGCCCGCTGGGAGGTCGCAGTCGCCGCCGAGCTCGGCCAGAAACGCTCGCTCCGCGTCGATGCACGGGCGACTCCCGGCGTGCTCGATCTCGGTCAACCGCCACCGAGTCGGCTCGTCATCGGCGCGGCATTCGACGCCGAGAGCACCCTGGGCGACCTGGGGCACCATCACGTCAGGTTCGAGGATCTCGGCGATCTGGCCTCCCAGTCCGAGTCGCTGCAGCGCTGCTGCCGCAACCACCACGGCGCCGAAGTCGGCCGCCTTCGCGACGCGGGTGTGCATGTTGCCCCGCAGCCCGGCGAACACGAGGTCGGGCCGGAGGTCGGCGAGCTGCACCCGGCGCCGGTTCGAGCCGGTACCGATCCGGGCCCCGGTTCGCAGGTCGGCCAGCCGTGCCCCGACGAGCGCGTCGCGAGGGTCGCCCCGCTCGGGTACGGCCGCCAGCACCAAACCGTCCACGGTGACCGAAGGGAGGTCTTTGGCCGAGTGCACGGCGATATCGGCTCGGCCGTCGAGCACCGCGGCCTGCACCTCCTTGGCGAACACGCCCTTGCCACCGAGCGCCGAGATCGGGACATCGCGGCGGCGGTCACCTTCGGTGTCGAGCACCACCACCTCGACCTCCACCGAGGGATCGGCGGCGCGCAGCAACGAGGTGACGTGGTCGGTCTGCCAGCGGGCCAGCGCACTTCCCCGGGTAGCGGCGCGGATGCGCACAGATCGAGCTCTACAGATCGTCGAGGTCGTAGAGCTGGCGCATCGCCTCGGCCAGGCGCTCGCCGGTCGGTGTACCGGCCAGATCCTTCAGCTTGACCGTCGGCTCGAAGAGAAGCTTGCCGATGATGCCCTTCGTGAGCGAGTCGACAGCGGCGCGCTCGGTGTCGTCCAACCTCTCCAGCCGTCTGCGGAACCGTTCCAGCTCGGCTCGACGAACATCTTCGGCGCGCTGATGCAGGGCAGACACGAGCGGCGCGGCCGAGCGGGCCGACGACGCTGCGAGGAAGCGGTCGATCTCGTCGTGGACGATCTCCTCGACGGCCGCCAACTCCTTGGCTCGTCGCTCGATGCCGATCTGGGCCCATCGCCTCAGGTCGTCCATGTCGAGCAGCGTCACGCCGGGGAGCGTGCGCACTGAGGGATCGACGTCGCGCGGCACGGCGATGTCCACGATCAGCAACGGCCGACCCTGGCGCGCTTCCAGGATCGGAGCGAAGTCATCGCGCTCGACGACCGGCACGGTGGCCCCCGTCGACGTCAGCAACAAGTCCACCTCGGCCAACGCACCCGGTAGGTCGGACAGCCGGACAGCTTCGCCTCCGATGCGGTCGGCCAGTGCGCGGGCCTTGCGCCAGGTCCGGTTGGCGACGAACACATCAGTCACCCCAGCACCCAGCAGGGCCGACACCATGCCCTCGGCCATGTCACCCGCTCCGAGGACCAGCACACCGCGCCCGGAAAGCGAGCCGAGGCGATCTGCGGCCATCTCCACCGCCGCGTGGGACACCGACGTGGTGCCGCGCGCGATGCCGGTGTCGGTCCGGGCTCGCTTGCCTGTCTCGATGGCGTGGCGGAACAGCAGGTTCAGGACCGGCCCGGTCGTCCCCTCAGCCCGGGCCTCCTGCCACGCGCTGCGGACCTGACCGAGGATCTCCGCCTCGCCGATCACCGCAGAGTCGACCCCGGCGGCCACCGAGAACAGGTGGCGGATGGCCTCCCGGTCGTAGTGGACGTAGAGGTGGTCGCCGAAATCCTCGGGCGGCACGAACGCCAGCTCAGAGAGGAAGTTCCGAATGTCCTGGTAGGCACCGTGGAAACCTTCGGCGATCGCGTACACCTCAGTGCGGTTGCACGTGGACAACACCACCACCTCGCCGACGTGCTCCCGGAGGGCGAGATCGTGCAGCGCCTTCGGAAGGCGTGCACCGTCGATGGTCATGCGCTCGAACAGATCGAGCGGCATGGTGCGGTGGTTCAGCCCGATGACGACGACCGACATGCGGACAGACGCTCCTTCGCTTCCGGGATCCGCCCGTGGCGGATCAGGTCAAGCATCCCCGAATCGAGCGCTGGTCGCCAATCAGGGACAGCGCCGGCCGGCGCGCCCGCTCGAGCCGCCTCGCGAGCCTCGGCGACCAGATCGGCCAGCACCGCGACCTCGGGACCGAACAGGTCGGCGACCTGATCCCGCAGCCATCTCGCAAGGCCCGGGCTCGAGCCGCCCGTGCCGGCTGACACCACTACCGGACCGCGGCGCAGGACCGCTGGCACAGCCGCAGCGCCCCCGTCAGGTAGCGACGAGTTGTTGGCCCAGACCCCCGCCGTCTCAGCGTCGCGACAGACCAGGAGATTGACCTCGGCATCGTCGGTCGCAGCCACCACGAGGCGATAGCGGCTCGCCTCACCGGGCTCATAGGGGCGCTGTTGAACGGTGACCCCCTCGAGCACGGTCAGGTGATCCTCGACCGCGGGAGCCACGATCGTGACCAGAGCGCCGCAGGCCAGCAACCCGCCGGTCCGGCGCACAGCCACAGCTCCGCCGCCCACCACGAGCACCGGCTGACCCGCGATCGCCAGGTGCACCGGGTAGCGGGTTGCAGTCTCCATCAGCCCCGTACCGCTTCGTCAGCTGCGTGTTCGGCCGCGGCCGACGGCACGTCGCCCGCTCCGCTGTCTTGAGAGACGAGCTCGGCCTGGCGGCGCTGTTGATAGAAGCTGAGGATCTGAAGCTCTGTCGCGAGGTCGACCTTGCGCAGCAAAGCCCCATCGGGCACCGAGATCACCGCAGGGGCGAAGTTCAGGATCGAACGGATGTCTGCTGCGAGGAGCCGATCGGCGACGTCCTGCGCGGCGGCCGCGGGAGTGGCGATGATGCCTATCGCTATGCCGTGCTCGCGGGCGATGTCGGGCAGATCGTCGAGATGGCGGATCGCGACGCCGTGGATCTGGTCGCCGACCTTGGACGGATCGGCGTCGACCAAGGCTGCGACCGGGAAGCCCCTCTGCGTGAAGCCTCCGTAGTTGGCCAGCGCCTGACCGAGGTTGCCGATTCCGACGATGACCACCGGCCAGTCCTGGGTGAGCCCGAGAGCTCGGCTCATCTGGAAGAGGAGGTACTCGACGTCGTAGCCGACGCCGCGTGTGCCGTAGCTGCCGAGGTAGGACAGGTCCTTGCGGACCTTGGCCGCGTTCACGCCGGCGAGATCGGCCAGCCGCTCCGAGGAGATGGTGGTCGTCTGCTCAGCAGCCACCTCCAGCAAGCTCCGCAGGTAGATCGGCAGGCGCGTCACTGTCGCTTCGGGGATGCGACGCGCCCGTTCAGCCATGGTCGACTCGAGCGTACCGGCATGTGCACGAGGTCACGAGGCCAGGGCGGGGACTCCGCGCCCCCACCCGCTCATAGAGCTCGAGCGGATAGGTCGCCCTCCCGGGCCGCCACGGTTGTCCGCGCCAGGCTGCGCCTGGCGTCACGACGCCGTGTCGATGGGTCGGCTCGCCTCCATAGTGTGGACCGTGATGGGTGCCACCTTCCGCCAGGGCCTCGCAGCTGCTGCCACGCTGATGTCGCTGGCCTTCGCGTTGTCGACACTCGAGCGCTGGCTGGCTCGGCGACGACCCCACGAAGCGGCCTGGACCGTGTCCCTGTTCCTCTTCGCCGCCGGGTCGCTGGCTCTCTGCACCGGCACCGCATTCGGTTGGCGGGACTGGAACTTCCGGGCGTTCTACCTCTTCGGCGGTGTGCTGAACGTGCCGTTCCTCGCACTCGGCACCGTCTTCCTGCTCGGCGGGCCGTCGCTCGGCCGCAGAGTCGCGATCGCACTCTCGCTGGTGGCCGCGTTCGCCGCCGGTGTGGTCGCCGTATCGCCGATCCAGCATCCGGTCAGGCCCGGCCTGTTCCCGACCGGCAAGGACCATTTCGGCGTGCTGCCGCGCGTGTTCGCAGGGGTTGGTTCGGGGCTCGCCGCGTTCGTGATCATCGGTGGCGCGCTGTGGAGCGCAGTTCGGCTGTTGCGCGACAGGCGTGGCGCCAACATGGGTTCGGCCAACAGACGACTGGTCGCGGCCAACGTGCTGATCGCGATCGGCACCATCGTGATCTCTGCCAAGGGCGCGTTCGAATCCCTAGGCGACGACGAGACCGCGTTCGCCGCGGCTCTGGCCGTCGGCATCACGATCGTCTTCGCCGGCTTCCTGCTCACCAACACGAGCGGAAGCAACGCCTCCAGTTCGCCGCACCAGGTGCCGCCAGCCATCCCCGCAGACACGTCGCTGCGCCCTGAGATCGGTCGGACCGTGAGGTCCCGGCGGTCAGACCTGCCGCAGAGCCCGGCGGAGGACCTTGCCTGAGAGGTTCTGGGGCAACTCGTCGACGAACATCACCTTGGCCGGGCACTTGTATCGGGCGAGGCGAGCAGCACAGAACTCGATGATGTCGTCCTCCTCGACAGACGCGCCGGGTCGCACCACGACGTAGGCCTTGACCGCCTCGCCCGAGTGCGGATGGGCCACACCGACCACGGCCGCCGCCTCCACGCCCGGATGTTCCAGGATGACCTCTTCCACCTCGGCGGGGAACACGTTGAACCCCGACACGATGATCAGATCCTTGACCCTGTCGACGAGGTACAGGAAGCCCTCGTCGTCGACCACCGCGACGTCACCCGTGCGGAGCCACCCGTCGTCGGTGAGCGCCGAACGCGTCGCCTCGCGGTCGTTCCAGTAACCCTGGAACACGTTCGGACCGCGCACCCAGATCTCACCCGAATCGCCCACCAAGGCGTCTTCGCCGTCGGCGTCGACCAACCGCACGTCCATTCCGGGGACGGGCACGCCGATCGAACCGGGGTGCCAGGGAAGGCCGATCGCGCTGGTGACCACCGGCGACGCCTCGGTGAGGCCGTACCCCTCGCTGAGCTCCAGGCCGAAGCGCTCCCTCATCCGCTCTCCGATCTCGGGGGCAAGCCGCGCCGCTCCCGAGGATGCCCGACGTACCCCGGCAAAGGCGTCGGCGGGAAGGTCCGGCATCGATGACAAGGCGTTCCACATGGCCGGTGCACCCATGACCACTGTGACGTGGTGCCGTTGAATCGCCTCGACTGCTGACTCCGGGTCGAACCGTTCGATGAGCAGCACTGTCGTGCCGGCCCGCAGAGCCATACCGAGCATCACGTTCAGCCCGAAGATGTGGAACATCGGCAGTACGCCGAAGATGACGTCGCCGACCCGCTCCTCATCGGACTCGACCGCGAACATCTGATCGATGTTGGACAGCAGGTTGCCGTGGGAGAGCATCGCCGCCTTCGGGGATCCGGCGGTGCCGCTGGTGAAGATCAAGACGGCGAGGTCGTCGTCGGCCCTTTCGACGATCGGCACCGGCTGAGATTCGAGGAGGTCATCGAGCACGATCACGCCATCGCCCGCGTTCTCCAGCCGGGCGTGGATGAGGAACTCGAGCGCCGGCAGCAGGTCGTGGGAGACAGCCCCGAAGTGCTGTTTGGCTGCGGGCCCGACGATCACGGCACGGGCCCCGATCACCGCCAGTTCGCGGTCCAACTCGATCTTCGGGCTCAGCGGGTTGAGCGGCACCGCGACGAGACCAGCTCCGAGCACTGCCAGGTAGGGGACCACGAAGTACCAGTTGTTGGCGCAAATGATGCCGACCCGGTCGCCGGGCGCCAGACCAAGTTCGGCCAACCCGCCGCGCAGGCGTGCCACCTGCTCACGCAGCTCGCCATAGGTGGTGGAACGGCCCCGGCTGATGACTGCGACGGCATCGGCAGGGTGTGGCTCGATCAGGCTTGCCAGGTTCATGGGCGCTCCACGGTGCGGGCGGTGGCGTCAGTGCAGCACACGGGGCCGGCGTCGCGCTATCTGCGAGTCAGTTCCGGAGGCGGCCCACCTGACCGCTCAGTGGGCCAGGAAGACGAACTGCAGGGTCGCCGCGAGCAGGATGAAGGCGAGGAGGGCGATCAACACGATCGTCGTGCCCGGCCTCATCGGGGTCCCTTCTGACCGAGCGTGACAGCGATCGAGGGGATCGCCGCCCCGTCGTCGTCGTCGGGGATCGCCTCGAGCAGGACCTCGTCCCCGGCGCCTAGCTGGAGCTCCTCGGCGGCTGAGCGTCGGTCGACGGCGATCGAGAGCAGACCGTAGGAGTCGACGATCAGCCCGACCTGGCCCGCTACGACGTCGGCATAGGTCTTGACCCGCAGACCCGTTCGTGTGGTCGCTCCAAACCGCAACCGGATGCGGTCGCCGAACGCCGACACCTCGGCCGGATCCACGTTGAGCTGCAGATTGCCGTACCGATCCGCCCACAGCACTTCGGCCACCAGGGCCCCGTGGTCTTCGCGCGTGATCGGCAATGTGCCTGGTCGCATGGTGATCGGGTCGATCTCAGGACCGAGCTCGCTGATCGGGACACCGGCGCAGAGATGGGCGGCCGCCGGTGCGAAGACATCACGGCCGTCGAAGGTCGGACCGGGGCTCGCGAGCTGGTAGGTGAGGTTGGCCAGTTCGACGGCCCGGGTTGCGCCGCCGACCATGCCAACCGCCGGAGCGAGCAGACCGTTGTCCGGCCCGACCAGGACCGATGCGCCGCCGCCGACCTCCACCGCCACGGCGCGCCGATTGGTACCAACCCCCGGATCGACCACCGCCAACACCACGCCCGGCGCCAGGTACTGCGCGCTGCGAGCCAGGGTGAGGCCACCGGCCCGGACGTCGTGGGCCGGGATCTCGTGGCTGACGTCGATGACGACCACCGACGGAGCGATCTGGCGGATCACCGATTTCACCACCCCGACGAACTCGTCGGCCGAGCCGTAGTCGGAGAGGAACGAGATCGTGTCGTAGCGATCCATGGACATCGTGAACCGAACCGGGCAGGACTTGGTCAGCCCGCCTCGGTGTACCGGCTGGCCAGATAGCGATCCACGTCGTCCTCCCGGATCCGGTAGGACTTGCCTACCCGCACCGCGCCGAGATCTCCAGCCTTGATGAGGCGATAGACCGTCATGGTCGAAACCCGCATCAAGCTCGCGACCTCTGCCACGGTGAGAAAGCTGCTTCGCGCTTGTTGCGCCACAGTTGCTCACCCCTTACTCCGATGGGGTGAACCGTAGCGGGTGTGCCTGAAGTTGCCAATGGGACGAGCGTCGTGTCCCCGACGCGCTCAGGCACCCAGTTGACGGGACCGTGCAGCCGCAGCGTCGACAGCTGACAGGAAGGCGGCGCGGACACCGGCATCCTCGAGCGCGCGGAGCCCGGCGGCGGTGGTCCCCCCTGGCGACGTGACAGCTGCTCGGAGCACCTCGGGACTGTCGCCGGACTCGGCGAGCAAGCGGGCTGCGCCGAGCATGGTCTGGATCGCCAAGGTGCTACTGATGTCGCGCGGTAGACCGACGAGCACGCCTGCCTCGATCATCGCTTCCGCAACCAGGAACACGTATGCCGGCCCGGACCCCGACAAGCCGGTCACAGCATCGAGCAACGACTCCTTGACTCGGACAACCGTTCCGACCGCGCCGAGGATCTCCTCGGCCCATGCCAGATCGTCCTCCTCCGCATGCGAGCCTGATGCGATGGCGGCCGCGCCAGCGCCGATGAGCGCCGGCGTGTTCGGCATCGCGCGGACAACTGATGTCCCGGGCGCAAGCGAGTCCTCGAGCGTGGCGAGGGTGATACCAGCGGCGATCGACAAGACGCGCCGAATCTCTGCGGCCTTGACAGATCGACATGCCGATCCGACGTCGGCCGGCTTCACCGCCAGCACCGCGCCGGCGGCCTTCACGACCTCCGGCGACGGTTCGATCCCGGGAAAGCGCGCGGCCAAATCAGCTCGACGTCGCTCGACCGGCTCCACGACTGCCAACTCGGCGGGTTCCGCCCAGCCGGCGTCGAGCAGGCCCGCCAGCAACGCTTCACCCATCCGTCCACCCCCGACGATGACCAACTTCACCATCTCGGCACCCTAGGCAGTGGGGACGACGGCCAAGGCGCCACGTGGCCGGCGCCTGCGATCAGGCCTGCTGGCGGTCGGCGATCGCCTGGGCCAACTTCTGGAACAGCGCTCCATGTTGGCTGGGTACCGCCGAGGGCGGCGCCGGTGAGCACGGCTCGGAACAGCTCAGAGTCGGGGGGGGTGCGGGGTTCCCCCACCCGGCACCCCCCCCACACCCCGGCG
>JBBSGQ010000052.1:0-12781 GCA_038253965.1 Acidimicrobiales bacterium
GCCGAGAGCCTGCTGACCCACGAGTCGAAGGGGAGTCCCAAGGAGGATCTCGTTCAGCCGGGTCCTGATTATGTGGACCGGGTCTTCGTGCAGACCGACCGAAGCCCTCAGGTGTTGCGCAGCCTCCAGTCGTTGTTCGACCACGGTCGACTGGCGGGCTCTGGCTACGTGTCGATCCTGCCGGTGGATCAAGGCATCGAACACTCGGCCGCGGCCTCTTTTGCCCCGAACCCCAAATACTTCGACCCGAAGAACATCGTCGAGCTGGCGATGGAGGGCGGGTGCAACGCCGTGGCGAGCACGTTCGGCGTGCTCGGATCGATGTCGCGGAGGTACTGCCACCGCATCCCCTTCATAGTGAAGCTGAACCACAACGAGTTGCTCACTCTCCCGAACAAGTTCGACCAGATCATGTTCGGCTCGGTCAAGCAGGCGAGCGATCTCGGCGCCGCTGGGGTGGGCGCAACCATCTACTTTGGCTCAGAGGAGTCGACCCGCCAGCTGCACGAGGTGAGCGAAGCCTTTGCGCACGCCCACCAACTGGGCATGTTCACAGTGCTCTGGTGCTACCTGCGCAATGCCGAGTTCAAGCAAGGCGACACCGACTACGGCTTGGCTGCGGACCTGACCGCTCAGGCGAACCATCTGGGTGTCACGATCGAGGCCGACATCATCAAGCAGAAGCTGCCGGAGAACAACGGCGGCTTCAATGCCTTCAAGGGCTATGGCAAGACCAGCAAGCTGGTGTACGACACGCTCACCACCGATCATCCGATCGATCTCACGAGGTGGCAGGTTGCGAACTGCTACATGGGCCGAATGGGCCTCATCAACAGCGGTGGCGCCTCCTCCGGTGAGAGCGATCGTACCGAGGCGGTGCGCACCGCGGTGATCAACAAGCGGGCCGGTGGCATCGGGCTCATCAGCGGCCGCAAGGCGTTCCAGCGGCCCACCGCCGAGGGAATCGAGCTGCTCAACGCCATCCAGGACGTCTATCTGGACGAGTCCATCACGCTCGCCTAGATCCAGCGTGCAGCTCCGGGAGGCGATCTGGTCGCTACCCTGGGCGGCACCGACACCGAGGGGGCAGCGTGGCCGACCTTGCGGCACGATTCAGCACGCCGGTCGAGATCGACCGGGTCATCATCCGCTTCGCCGGGGACTCCGGCGACGGCATGCAATTGACCGGTGACCGTTTCACCAGCGCCAGTGCCATGTTCGGCAACGACCTCGCCACGTTGCCCGAGTTTCCGGCAGAGATCCGTGCTCCCGCCGGCACGCTGGCCGGTGTCTCGGCCTTCCAGGTCCACATCTCCGACCACGAGATCACCACGCCGGGCGACGCGCCCAACGTGCTGGTGGCCATGAACCCTGCTGCGCTGCGCTCAGAGCTGAACCGCTTGGCCGAGGGTGGGACGTTGTTGATCAACACCGACGCGTTCGATGATCGCAACCTCACCAAGGCGGGGTACCGGGTCAGCCCGCTGACCGATGGAAGCCTCGACCGGTACACGGTGTACGAGGTACCGATGACCAAGCTCACGAAGGACGCCGTGGCGCCGCTCGGGGTCAAGCCACGCGACGCCGAGCGATCGAAGAACTTCTTCGCGCTCGGGCTGGTGAGCTGGATGTACACCCGGCCCTCCGAGCCCACGCTCACCTGGATCGCCGAGAAGTTCGCCAAGCGTCCGGAGGTGGCTGAAGCCAACCGCGTCGCGTTCACGGCCGGGCACGCGTTCGGCGAGACGGCAGAGCTGTTCGACCATCCCTTCGTCATCAACCCTGCGATCCTCGAGCCCGGTACCTACACGAACATCACCGGGAACACCGCTCTGGCGTGGGGCTTGGTGGCAGCGAGCCAGCTCTCGGGGCTGCCGTTGTTCCTCGGCTCGTATCCGATCACGCCGGCATCAGACATCCTCCACGAGTTGTCCAAGCACAAGAACTTCGGGGTCCGGACGCTGCAGGCCGAAGATGAGATCGCAGGGATCGGCGCAGCCCTCGGCGCGGCCTTCGGCGGCCACCTCGGGATCACCACGACGAGCGGCCCCGGTATCGCCCTCAAGTCAGAGACGATGGGCTTGGCCGTGAGCCTCGAGCTGCCACTCCTCATCATCGACATCCAGCGCGGCGGACCGTCCACCGGTCTGCCGACCAAGACGGAGGCGGCGGATCTGCTACAGGCGATGTACGGCCGCCATGGCGAGTCGCCGATCCCGATCGTCGCCCCGTTCAGTCCGGCGCACTGCTTCGAAGCAGCGATCGAGGCGGCTCGCATCGCGCTGCGCTACCGGACGCCTGTCATCTTGTTGTCCGATGGGTACCTGGCCAACGGCTCCGAGCCCTGGCGATTGCCCGATGTCGAGTCGCTGCCCGACATCTCGGTGCCCTTCGCCACGGAGGCGAACCACACCAACGCTGATGGCGAACCGGAGTTCTGGCCCTACCTGCGCGACCCCGACACGCTGGCCCGTCCATGGGCGGTGCCTGGCACGCCCGGTCTGATGCACCGCATCGGCGGGATCGAGAAGGAGGACGGCTCCGGCAACATCTCCTATGACCCGGCGAACCACGAACGCATGGTCCACCTGCGGGCGGACAAGGTGGCCGGCATCGCGGGGGACATCCCGACGGTGGCGGTGGAGGGTGATGTCGACGACGCGGACATCCTGCTGCTCGGGTGGGGCTCGACCTGGGGCGCGATAGGCGCTGCGATGGACCGGTGCCGGGCCCGCGGGCACAAGGTCGCACGCGCCCACCTCGTGCACCTCAACCCGTTTCCCCGCAACCTGGGCGACGTGTTGCGCCGGTATCCGCTGGTTCTGGTGCCCGAGATGAACCTTGGGCAGCTGTCGAAGCTGGTGCGGGCCGAGTTTCTCGTCGACGCCCACTCGGTGACCAAGGTGCAGGGTGTCCCCTTCACCGCCAGCGAGCTGGAATCAGCAGTTCTGAAAGAGCTCGGAGCATGAGTGCGCGCCGAGCCCGCGCAGCGGTGACGATTCGATGACTCCGAGGGAGTACGCATGAGTGCGAGCAGGAGTGACGTGGCCACAACTGCAAAGGACTGGGCGAGCGATCAGGAGGTCCGGTGGTGCCCGGGTTGCGGTGACTACGGGATTCTCAAGGCCGTCCAGATGATGATGCCGGACCTCGATGTGAAGCCCGAGAACACGGTGTTCGTGTCAGGCATCGGCTGCGCTGCCCGGTTCCCCTACTACATGGAGACCTACGGGATGCACAGCATCCACGGCCGGGCGCCGGCGATCGCCACAGGTCTGGCCATGGCGCGCGACGATCTCGACGTCTGGGTGGTGACCGGTGACGGTGACTCGCTGTCGATCGGCGGGAACCACCTCATACACGCGCTGCGCCGCAACGTCAACATAACGATCCTGCTTTTCAACAACCAGATATACGGCCTCACCAAGGGCCAGTACTCACCTACCAGCGAGCTCGGGAAGGTCACCAAGTCCACGCCGTTCGGATCACTCGACCATCCGTTCAACCCGGTGAGCCTGGCCCTGGGGGCTGAGGCCACCTTCGTGGCCCGGACCCACGACATGGATCGCCAGCACATGATGGAGATGTTCCGCCGCGCGCACGCCCACCGGGGCGCGGCGTTCGTGGAGATCTACCAGAACTGCAACGTGTTCAACGATGGAGCGTTCGCCGCGATCACCTCACGGGCGGCCCGAGAGTCGATGCTGATCCCGCTGGTGCACGGTGAACCGATCCGCTTCGGTCCCGATGGTGACAAGGGTGTATGCCTGGACGGCCAGGGACGGGCTCGGATAGTCGAGGTGTTCGATGTCGGGGAGGACGCGATCCTCGTTCACGATGAGACTCGCGAGGAACCGGGCCTTGCGTTCATCTTGTCCCGGCTCAGCGCCGGTCCGACAGAACCAACGCCGATCGGCGTCTTCCGGGCCGTCGAGCGGCTCGACTACGGGGCCGAGACCAACCGACAGCTGGCCGCTTCGCAGGACAAGGCCGGTGCAGGTGATCTCAACGCTCTGTTGCACAGTCGTCCTACCTGGTCCACCTCAGCCTGAGCGGCGGTCACCGGCCCGGGCGGTCAGTCCAGGTCCCGAAAGACGATGCCCGTCTTTGGTTTTGGGTGAAAGAACGTTGTCTTGGGAGGCATGCGCTCCTCGGCGTCGGCGTTCGCGGCGATCTGGGCGACCGTGGCTGGCCGAAGCAGCACGCCCGCCTGGGCCTCGCCGCTGGCGACAGCCTTGGCGACGAGGTCCGCACCGTGCTGATACGCGATGGAGTGGAGCGGCAGGTGCTGCGATGCCTCGGCCAACCGGGCGCTGTCGAGGTCGGCGACCCCCACGAACGCCTTGGCATCGGGACGCAGCAGGGTGGCCCGATCCGGTTCGACCAGTACGAGGGCACCCCGTTGCTGCATCAGCTCTGCCACCTCGCCATCTGACCGCGCAGCGATGTCCAACTCGCCGGCAGGGACCAGGCCACCCGCCTGCAGCGCGGCCCGGAGGTCAGTTCCGTCGGGTAGATCACTCAGGAGCCGGTGGATGGGCCGCACGGTGAGCTGGTCCTCCACGAGCTCCACGACGAAACACATCGTGGAGTCGGCAGGACCTCCGGGGCCGTCGGTCAGCCGTCGCTCGTCACGATATGCGAGGCAGGTCTCGTATCGGTGATGACCATCGGCGATGACGACCGGGGCGCCGCCGATGAGCGACGCGATGGCCTTCATGCGATCCGGAGCATCCACTCGCCAGACCGAGTGCTGCACCGACTCGTCGTCGGTCCAGCGAGCCATCGGCTGGTCATCCCGGGTCAACAGGTCGCTCAGGCCGTTTGCCAGTGACAACGCCCACACCGCTGACAGGTTCGCCCGTGTACCTCGCAACAGGTCGAGCCGGTCAGAGCGTGCCTTTGCGGTGGTGTGCTCGTGCGGAAGCACCGCGCCCTCGCCAGGGCGACTCAGCTCGAGCGCCCCGATCACGCCGAGTGTCGCCGCCGGCCGTCCGAGGTCATCTGTGAAGTCCATCCGGTAGATCGTCAACGCAGGCTGGACATCGGTGACCAGTGCGCCCTCGGCGCGCCACCGGTTCAACTGTGCACCGGCCTCGACGTACCGGTCGGTGCCCTTGCGCTCGGCCGGAAGATCGATGCACACCGCGTTGTGGTCGGACCGGGCGCACAGCGCAACCCGATCGGCCTCGGAGAGCACGTCATAGGGGGGCGCCGTCACATCTGTGAGGGCGAAGCGAGTGAGGTCGTAGCGCACGCCGGCGAAGGGCTCGAAGCGGGGCACGGCCCAGTCCTAGCAGGTGTCGTCGGGGGCTCAGGCGTCTTGCGACGTCTGCCAAGATCCTGTGGTGGCGTGGATCCTCGACCTCGACGGTGTGGTCTGGCTGGGCGACACGCTCATCCCCGGAGCTGTCGAAGCGGTCGCCGCGCTGCGCGCCGCAGGGGAGACTGTTACCTTCGCCACCAACTTCTCAGCCAAGCCGGTTGCAGAGCTCGACGACAAGCTCGAGCGCTTCGGCATCGACGGGCGCGGTGATGTGGTCACCTCCGCCATGGCTGTGGCGACGCTCGTCGAGGCGGGCGAACGGGTCTTGTTGTGCGCGGGAGCCGGGGTGCGGGAGGCGCTCGAAGGACGCGGGGCCGACGTCGTGGACAGTGGTCCGGTCGACTCGGTGGTCGTCGGCTATCACGCCACGTTCGACTATGGGCGGATGCGAATAGCCTCCACGGCCGTGCGACAGGGAGCGAGGTTGCTGGCCACGAACGACGATGCCACCTACCCGAGCGCCGATGGGTTGCTACCGGGCACGGGCGCGATCCTCGCCGGCATCGAGCGAGCGAGCGGCGCGAAGGCGGTCATCGCAGGCAAGCCGTACGCGCCGACGGTGGCGCTCCTGCGAGAACGCTGCGGCTTCACGGGAACGATGGTCGGCGACCGTCCTGACACCGATGGACGGCTCGCCCGTGCGCTCGGGTACCGGTGGGCTCTCGTGCTGAGTGGGGTCACGACCTCTCTCGATCCCGCGCCTGACCCCGTACCGGACGTTGTCGCGGCCTCGCTCAAAGAGCTGGTCGATGCCCACATCGGGGCTGAGGACTGAGCCTACGATCGAGCCGACCTTTGAAAGCGCGTCGACCGTGCCGGTACCCTTCGACCCCATGGCAGAGAGCAACGTCCTCAAGCGATTCTTGGATGCCGGTTTGGCGTTCACCCAACTGACTCAGGCCCGAGCCGAGGCCATCGTCAAGGATCTGGTGAATGCCGGGGAGGTGCAGACCAGCCAGGCTCAGTCGACAGTGGCTGAGCTCATGGAGAAGAGCCGCCAGAACACCGAACGCCTGCTCGACCAGGTGCGCGGTGACATCAGCGCCCAGATCGGCAACCTTGGCCTGGCGACCAAGGCCGACGTGGCCCGGCTCGAGCGTCAGATCTCCTCGCTGAGCTCGTCGGCGTCCGCTGCTGCGAAGAAGCCGCCAACGCGAGCAGCGGCCACCAAGGGCGCTGCGACGAAGAAGGCGGCCAAGCGCACCCCGGCCAAGGCGGCCGCGAAGAAGCGCTAGGCCAGCCACGGCAACGCGACGGCCGCTCGAAGCCGAGCTCGTTCGGCGGGGTCTGGTCGCGACCGGTGACCAGGCCCGAGAGGCGGTCGCTGCAGGTCAGGTGACCGTCGGTGGCGCTCCGGCGGCGAACGCGTCGCGCCTTGTCGGTTCCGGCGAGCCGATTCGCCTCAGCGACCCACCGCCGCGGTTCGTGAGCCGCGGCGGCGACAAGCTGGACGCCGCGCTCGAACGGTTCGGAGTCGACGTGAACGCGAAGCGCGTCCTCGATGCCGGCGCATCGACAGGTGGTTTCACCGACTGCGTGTTGCAGCGAGGCGCAGCGCAGGTGGTCGCGGTCGACGTCGGCCACGGACAGCTGCACGAACGTCTTCGCCGAGATCCGCGCGTCGAGGTTCACGAACGGACCAACATCCGCACGTTGGAGCTGGACTCGGTCGGCGGTCTCGTGGATGTGGTGGTGGCCGATTTGTCGTTCATCTCGTTGCGGGTGGTGGCAGGCAACCTGATCGCCATCTGCCGGGCGGTTGGCGATCTTGTCCTGCTCGTGAAACCACAGTTCGAGGCGAGACACGCAGAGGCGTCACGCGGCAGGGGTGTGATCACCGAACCCGCGGTGTGGCGCCGGACCCTGTCGGAGGTCGGTGGCACGTTCCAACAGCGAGGAAACGCGATCATGGGGGTGATGGTGTCGCCGCTACGAGGAGCTGAAGGCAATGCTGAGTTCCTCATGCACGCCATCTCCGGTGATCCCCCAGATTCACCGCCGGAGCTCACAGCGCTGATCGAGGCTGCGGTGGGGGACGCGACCGACGCAGGGTCGGACCAGGCTGTCGACGAGAAGCCGCGGTCCTGATGGCCACCCTCGCTCTAGTCGCGCACCACGGTCGTGCCGAAGCGAGAGCTCTGGCGGCCAAGGCCGTCACCTGGCTCGAAGAGCGTGGGCACCGGGTGCGGTTGACAGCCGACGATGCCGGACTGCTCGGTCGGGCCGAGCTCGGCGTTGACGACGGGAGCTTCGCGGCGGGCGTCGATGTGGCCGTGGCAGTCGGTGGCGACGGGACGATGCTGCGGGCCGTGCGCCTGGTGGCCGAGCACGATGTGCCGGTGCTCGGCATCAACGTCGGCCAACTCGGCTACCTGACCGAGATCGACCCGGCCGATTGGGAAACGGCCCTGGAGCGATTGCTGGCGGAGTCATATGCGGTGGACGAACGCATGTTGCTCAAGGTCTCCGTAGATGCCGGGTCCGGTGACGCGAATGGGCTGGACGCTCAATTGGTGTTGAACGAGGCGGTGCTCGAGAAGAGCTCGATGGGACACACTGCGAGGTTGCGGGTCAGCATCGACGGACGCTTCTTCACGAGTTATGTCGCGGACGGGCTCATCGTGGCAACGCCGACCGGCTCGACAGCCTATGCCCTGTCGGCCCGAGGGCCGATCGTCGCCCCGAACCTGTGGGCCCTCTTGCTCACCCCAGTCTCGCCCCACATGCTGTTCGACAGGACGCTCGTGCTCGAACCGTCGACCAGTCTGCGGTTGGAGGTGCAGGGCGGACGTCCCGCAACGCTGTCGGTCGACGGCCAGAACGTGGCAACCCTCGCCGATGGCGACGCGATCGTATGCACAGCCGCCGAGCGTCCTGCACGGTTGGTGTCGTTCGGCCGCCGGGACTTCCACGGGATCCTGAAGTCGAAGTTCGGTTTGAACGACCGATGAGCAAGGGCGATCGGCGGCGCGGGCCGGACCGACAGGATCGTGGTGCGCTGGTGGAGCTCGGCGTACGAGACCTCGGGGTCATCGACGACCTCCGCCTGGTGTTCGGCCGAGGGATGACTGCGCTGACGGGCGAGACCGGCGCCGGCAAGACGATGGTCGTCGAGGCGATCGAGCTTCTGGTAGGCGGTCGGGCCGACGCAGATCTCGTGCGCCCGGGCGCCGAGGAGGCGGTGGTCGAGGGACGTTTCGAGCTCGATGGCGAAGAGGTGGTCCTCACCCGGATCATTCCCCGTCACGGCCGTTCGCGCGCCTACGTCGACGGGAGGATGGCCCCTGCCGCTGCCCTCGAAGATCACGGCTCGCGCCTGGTGGACCTCCATGGCCAGCACGCTCACCAGTCACTGCTACGGCCGACGGTGCAGCGCGAGGCGCTCGACCGCTTCGGTGCGATCGACGTCGAGCCGCTTCACGCCGCTCGTCGACTCGTCGCGGAGCTGCAGCGTCGGTTGGCGAGTCTCGGTGGGGACGCTGGCGCTCGCGCCAGGGAGGCCGACCTGCTCCGGTTTCAGATGGACGAGCTGGACCAGGCGAAGCTCGACGGTTCCGACGAGGACGAACGTCTCGATGCGGAGGAGAGCGCCCTGGCCGACGCTGTCGGCCATCGACTCGCTGCCGAAAAGGCGGTGGTCGCTCTGGCTGATGAGGGCGGAGCGCTCGACTCGCTGGCTGCTGCGCAAGGAGCGATCGACGGTCGGAGCCCGTTCTCAGGGGCTGGCGCACGCCTTCGCTCCCTGTCCGCGGAGCTGGCCGACGTCGCAGCGGAGGTCCGGACAGCCGGAGAGCGCATCGACGAGGACCCCGAGCGGTTGGAACAGCTCCGGATGCGCCGGCAACTTTTGGTCGACCTCCGGCGCAAGTACGGCACGGCTGGTGCCGGCGACCGGGGCGGCACGTTGGCCGACGTGCTCGCCTATGCCGACGAAGCGCGCGAGCGGCTCGAGCTGCTGCTGAGCCACGACGAGAACGCGGCGGACCTCGAACGTAGGCTTGCGCTCGCCCGAAGCGCGGAGCGCGAGGAGGCCGCATCAGTCGGAGAGGCTCGACGAGTGGCCGCACCCCTCTTGGCTCGAGCTGTCCAGAGGCACCTTCGGGAGCTGGCCATGCCGCAGGCCGAGGTCGAGATCGTCGTGGGGGACGAGGATCCCGGCGACGCGGTGGGCTTCCTGCTGGCCGCGAACCCGGGCTCGCCGGCTCTCCCGCTGGCCAAGGCCGCGTCCGGCGGCGAGCTTGCCCGTGCGATGCTGGCTCTTCGCCTGGTCTTGGCGGCCGCTCCGCCCATCCTGGTGTTCGACGAGGTCGATGCCGGGATCGGCGGCCAAGCGGCCCTCATGGTCGGGCGTGCCCTGGCCGCCCTGGGAGGAGATCATCAGGTGCTGGTGGTCACCCACCTGCCACAGGTGGCCGCTTTCGCCGACGCGCAGGTGGCCGTGAGCAAGGTGGTGCGAACGGATGCAACAGTCGCTCGTGCGAAGACGTTGGACGCCGACGAACGGGTCGTGGAGCTGTCACGGATGCTGTCAGGAACGCCAGAGAGCGCAAGAGCTCGCGAGCACGCGAGCGAGTTGCTCGAGGACGCGTCCGAGGCTCGTGGTCGGTGATGGCCCGCCGCGTCGAACGTGATGTCGACTCTCTCACTGCGATAGCTCGGGTCGATCGACGGACGAAGGATCTGGCCAAGCGGATCGGGCCAGGGCAGATAGCGGTCATCGACCACGAGGACCTCGACCGCGTGGCGTCCGAGACGCTCATCCAGGCGAACGTCGGCGCCATCGTCAACGCGGCAGCATCCATCTCGGGGCGCTACCCGAACATGGGTCCTTTGCTGGTGGCTGCCGCCGGGATCCCCTTGCTCGACAACGTCGGACCCGACGTCATGGAGAGAATCGCCGACGGCACCCGCATCACCATCGTCGGCAATGAGCTCCGCAAGGACGGACAGACGATCGCCACCGGATCACGTCAGAGCCTTGCTTCGCTCGAGAAGACGCTCGACGAGGCCCGACGGACGATGGGCGGTGAGCTCGAGCGGTTCGCCGAGAACACGCTGGCCTACATCCAGAAGGAGGGTCACCTCCTCGTCGACAATCCCGACATCCCAGACGTCCCGGTGGAGTTCAAGGGGCGACAGGTGCTGATAGTCGTCCGCGGCATCGGTTACAAGAGCGACCTGGCGATCCTCCGGCGCAGCGGTTACCTGCAAGAGATGCGTCCGCTGCTGATAGGGGTCGACGGCGGAGCCGATGCGTTGCTGGAGATCGGGTACCGACCCGACGTCATCATCGGCGACATGGATTCGGTGAGCGATCAGGCGCTGCGATCCGGTGCCGTGGTGGTGGTCCACGGTTACGCCGACGGGGGAGCGCCGGGCGCCGGACGCCTCGGCGCCATGGGCGTCGACCATGTCGTCTTCGCATCTGCTGGTACGTCTGAGGACATCGCCATGCTGATGGCGTACGAGCGCGGCGCCGACCTCATCGTCGCAGTCGGCACGCACAACTCGATGGTCGAGTTCCTCGACAAGGGCCGGGCCGGGATGGCTTCGACCTTCCTCGTGCGCATGAAGGTAGGCCCGATCCTCGTCGACGCGAAAGGAGTGAGCCGGCTGTACGAGAACCGGGTCCGCATGAGGGACCTGATGTTGCTGGTGGTCGCGGCGATCGTGACGCTCGTCGTGTTGACGCTGGTGAGCGAGCCGATGCGTCTCGTGCTGCGCGGCTTCCTGCTCTCCTTCCGGTGACCGTCCGATGATCAACCTCCGCTACCACATCGTGAGCATCACCGCGGTGTTCCTGGCCCTGGCCATCGGGGTTGTCATGGGCACCTCGTTCCTCGGCAAGGCCACTGTTGACCAGCTCAAGACGCAGATCGGGAAGGCCGAACGGCGCAGCGATGCGACCGAGCAGGTCAACGCTCGATTGACCGCTGAGATCAAGCGCCTCGTCGAGCGGGAGAACGCGATGCGCCAACAGGGGCCGCAGCTCCTGGCGGAGCGTCTCAGTGGTGAACCGGTGTTGATCATCGCGTCCGCCGGGGTGGACCGCGAGTCGCTCGCATCCCTGCAGTCATCCCTCGAGGCCACTGCGGCGGAGTTCAAGGGCACCCTCTTCGTTGCCGGAAAGCTGCGGTTGGAGGGTGATGACCTGACGAAGATGTCCGATCTGCTCGGCCTGGTGTCGACCGAGCGTTCCCGAGTTCGTCGCACCCTCACCGAGAGGGTGGCGAGGATGCTGATAGCGGCTGGCCGACCCGGGAGCGAGGACGGCACCCCTTCCTTCCGCTCTACGACGACCACGGCTACCACGTCCTTTCCCAGCACGATTCCCTCCACTCCGTCGCCATTCACGACAGCTGCGCCGCCCCGCGCAACCACCACGACCACCACGCCGATCCCTGTCGAACGTCCGCAGCCGACATTGCTGACCGACCTCCGCGCCGGCGGCTGGCTGTCGTTCCAACCGCCGGCCGACGGGTCGAAGAACGACCTCCTTCTCACCACGCCGGGATACCGCTACGTCATCGTGTCCGGTCCCGACGCGACAGTGCCCGACACACAGTTCCTCCGACCCCTCGTGCTCGACCTCGCCCAGAGCGGCCCGACGCCAGCCGTGGTCGCCTCCGCAGCGGTGGCCCCGGATCCTGAGACCAACCGCACGGTGACCGTCGGTCCGATCCGCAAGGACGATGTGACCAAGAAGAACGTCAGCACCGTCGACGACTTGGAGAGCTTCGACGGGGACGCTGCGGTCGTGCTCGCGCTCGAGGAGCTCGTCGAGGTCCACGGGCACTACGGCGTGGGTGATGGTGCCAGCTCGTTGCTGCCGCCTCCGCCGTGACCCGCACCCATGGCCGATCGAGCCGACGGGGCACTCGGTGACCGACGTACCCGTCGACACGGTTGCGCAGAGCGGCCAGCAGCAGCCGACTTCGGTCCGGACGCCGTCCTCGTTCGCTCGATCCACTGCGTCGATGACCGGCCTCACGGCGGTGTCGCGGCTGACGGGTTTCGTCCGCATCATCGTCGTCGCCGCCGTGCTCGGTACGACGTTCCTCGGCAACACGTACCAGTCGGCGAACTCGGTGCCGAACCTCTTGTTCGAGCTGATAGCCGCCGGCGTGCTGCAGGCCGTGCTGATACCAACGCTCGTGTCGCTGCTCGACCGCGGCGACCGACGCGAAGCCGAGCACGTGGCCGGGTCCGTGCTCGGGCTGAGCTGCGTGGCCCTGGCGGCACTGGCGATCGTCGGGATCGCCGCCGCACCTCTCGTGGCGCGGGGACTGTTCGCGGGTGTGCACGATCCGCAGATCCGTGCCGACGAGATCCGTCTCGGCACCGTGTTCTTGTGGTTCTTCCTCCCTCAGGTCGTGATGTATGCGGTCGGGATGGTGGCGACAAGTGTCCTCAACGCCCACAACCGGTTCGCGGTGCCGGTCTTCGCTCCCGCCC
>JBBSGQ010000053.1:0-12721 GCA_038253965.1 Acidimicrobiales bacterium
CCGTTGCCGATCAGGTTGACGGTGGTCTCGTGGCCAGCCAGGTACAGCAGCATGACGTTGTCGATCAGCTCACGGTCTGACAACACGTCGCCGTCGTCTTCGGCTCGCAGGAGGGCGCTGAACAGGTCATCGTCGTCCGGCCGGCCGCGTTTCCAATGGATCGCAGCAGTGACGACCTCGGTCATCCGATCCGACGCCTCGAGGATCGCATCGAGGTTCGTCTCTGCCAGGATCGGATCGAGGATCTGGGTGAGGGTGTGGGACCAGTCTCGAAGTTGTGCTCGATCGCCTTCGGGCATCCCGAGCATCTCGCTGATGACCGCGAAGGGGAGCGGGAACGCGAGGTTGCCGATGAGATCCACGGTGCCTCCTCGGGCAGCGAGATCGTCGAGCAGGTCGTCGACCATCTGCTGCACGCGCGGCCGCAGTTGCTCGATCGTGCGCGGTGTGAACGCCTTCGACACCAGCTTGCGCAAGCGCGTGTGATCAGGTGGGTCGATGTTGAGGATCGCCTTGGTGCCCCGCTCCTCGCGTTCGGGGTCGGCCTCGGTGATCATCGTGCGACGGGTCTCACCGGTGACGTTGCGTTCCTCCACACTCGTCGACGGATCGCGAAGAAGCTGGTGAACGTCGGCCCAACGAGTGAGCATGAAGGGACCGAACGGCGTGCGATGGACGGGTTCGGACTCCCGCAACCGGCGGTACTGGGGATAGGGGTTCTCGGCGTAACCCGCCTCGAAGGGGTTCAGCCCGATTGGCTCGACAACGGCTTCCTGTGCAACATCCTGATCTGCGGTGACTTCGCCCATGCTGGGAACGTACTCCTGACCGACAAGTATTTGCAGTTGTGCTGCAAATGAAATCGGTCACAGGCTGTGAGCAGTCAGGTGACCTGCTCGTGCTGTTCGTGCCGTGCGAGCTGGCGCGGGATCCAGGTTGTGAGCCGGGCCCGAAGCTCGTCACCCGCCTCGGTCAACAGGTGCCCTGTGCCGGGCAGCAACACCAACTGTCCGGAGCCCGCGAGCATCCGCACCACCTCGCTGGCCATCGGGGGGAGAAGCTCGTCACGGTCGCCATGGAACAGGATCAGCGGCACGTCGCCGAGGTCACTGGCCCGCTCGCACCCTGCTGACTGCGTGGCCAACGTCACCACGCCGGCCGCCCACTCACCCATCGCCACAGCGGCTTGGATCGCAACTGCGCCACCGAAGGAGTGGCCGACGGTGACGAAGCGCTCGGCTCCACGGCGCGCCGCCAGGTCGGCCGCAGCCAGCAGATCGAGCCGGCACAGATCGATGTCGTTCGGACGGCGCCAACCGACTCGCAACATCCCGATGCCCAGGTCACCCAACGCGACGCCGAGGGCGTGGTAGAGGCCATCGGCCGGTCCGAGCACGCCCCCCATGGCCCCTCCACCGGCGACCACCACCGAGGATGCGTCACGCGGCCCGTGCCACAGCACCGTCAGGAGGCCCTGCATCGTGATCACCTCGAGGTGCACGAGACCCGGAGTGAGTCGAACCTCCTGACGAGCGATGGCCTGCAACTGATCGAGCGGAGCGTCGCCTGCCATGTCCTGCAGTCTGACCGTCGGCACGCCGTTGGTCATCCTGCTGGTAGAACTCTGCGCCGTGGCGAACGAGGAGGGTCTGCGCGGCAGGGCAGCGATCGTCGGAGTGGCCGACGCCGTGTCGCCGACCGGCGAGCTCGAGGGCACAGTTCGCGCGCTCGAAGTACGCATGATCCGTGAGGCGCTCGACGACGCAGGCCTGGCCATCGGCGATGTCGACGCAGTGTTCAGCAACACGTCGGCCGGGTGGGCGCCCTCGCTCGAGCTGGCGGAGTACCTCGGCATCAGTCCCCGATGGACTGACTCCACCAACACGGGCGGGTCCAGCTTCGAGATCCACGTGGAGCACGCGGCAGCGGCCATCGCCCTCGGCCTGTGCGACGTGGCGGTCATCGTCTACGCCGCAACTCCGCGGTCAGCGTTCAAGCGGGAGGAGGGCGGATGGGGCTCGCGGCAGACGGTGGGCGGCGTCACCCCGATGGCGGAGTGGGAGATGCCCTACGGCTCACGGATGCCCATGGGGGCCTACGCGTTGGCCGCCAGTCGTCATCTGCACCAGTACGGCACGACGTCCGAACAGCTCGCCCAGATCGCGGTCGACGCCCGTCAGTGGGCCGCCCTGAACCCGCGCGCTCGTCTGCGCCACCCGGTCAGCGTCGAAGACGTCCTGGCCTCCCCCATGGAGGCGACACCGCTGCACAAGCTCGACTGCTGCCTCGTCACCGACGGCGCCGGCGCGGTGGTGATGACCTCGGCGGCCAGGGCTCGTACCCTTCGCCGTCCTCCGGTGCTCGTGCTCGGTACCGGCACCTGTCACACCCACGCCATGATCAGTCAGATGCCTGACCTGACGGTCACCGGTGCAGCCGTATCCGGTCAGTTGGCATTCAGTGCGGCGAGGCTCGGCCCAGGCGACGTCGATGTCGTGCAGCTCTACGACTCGTTCACGATCACCGTGCTGTTGCTGCTGGAGGATCTCGGCTTCTGCGCGAAGGGCGAAGGAGGAGCGTTCGTGGCCGACGGTGTGCTGGCGCCTGGTGGCTCATTGCCGGCCAACACGACAGGCGGCGGCCTCTGCTACACCCACCCAGGCCAATTCGGCATCTTCCTGTTGGTCGAGGCGGCGCGCCAGCTGCGCGGCGAATGCGATGACCGCCAGGTGGCCGACGCCGAGGTCGCAGTGGCCCATGGCAGCGGCGGGGTGCTGTCGGCGATGTCAACCATCGTGCTCGGCTCCGAGGCCACGGCATGACCGAGCCCGGAGGGCGAGGGCGGACGAGGTTCGAGCCGCCCGAGTCGCACGAGGCTGAGCCCTTCTGGGCCGCGACCCGGGACCGTCGGCTCGTCCTGCAATGGTGCCGCACCTGCGAAGCGCCGATCCACTACCCACGCGAGGCCTGTCCTCGCTGCCTCGGCGATGAGCTCGAGTTCCGGCCGGCCGCCGGCTGCGGGATTGTGTACGCGGTGAGCGTGATGCCGAAGCCGGCCAACCCGCTGATGACGGGACGCGAGCCATATGCAGTGGCACTTGTCGACCTCGACGAGGGGGTGCGGATGATGTCGAACATCGTCGGCGTCGAGCCGGGTTCGGTGGATGTCGGCATGGAAGTGCGCGTGACCTGGGAACGGCTGTCCGACGGTCGACATCTGCCATTGTTCGAACCACTCCCGGCTGACCAGCAGGCGGCCGGCGGGGACGCCTGACGTGCCCCACGGCTTCCCGGAAGGATGGCAGGAAGCTGCCAACGTCGGTATGAGCCTCGCCTTCTGGGCGGCTCACCAGCCGGAGGCCGTCGCCATCGCAGCACCCACCGGGGACCGCACCTTCGCCGAGCTGAACGCGGACGCCAACCGTCTCGCCCGGCTGCTCCGAGGCCGAGGTCTGCGCGAGCACGATCGGGTGCTGCTGCTGTGCGGCAACCGAGCTGAGTTCGCGGACACGGTGCAGGCCACCGTCCGCACAGGGCTGCGGATCACCACGCTGAACTGGCACCTCACTGCAGAGGAGGCCAGCTACATCGCAGAGGACTGCGGCGCCACGGCGATCGTCGCGGCCGCCGACCTCGGGGAGGTCGCGGCGGCCGTGGCGGAGCGGACGCCGCGTCTCACCACTCGCCTGGCGATCGGCGGACCGATCGAGGGCTTCGAGGACTATGCGGAGGCGATCGGTATCGAGGACGGCGGCGATGTGTCCGATCCCGTGCTCGGCGGAGCCATGCTCTACACGTCAGGCACCACGGGCCGCCCGAAGGGCGTGTATCGCCGCCGGATCGACCCAGCCGCCCAGGCCCTGAACGCCATCTACGGCTACCGGCCGGGCGAAGACCGTCACTTGTGCACCGGACCGCTGTATCACGCTGCTCCTCTCGCCTTCTCCCTCGCCGTGCCGTTGCAGTGCGGGGTCGGCGTCACGCTGATGCCGCTCTGGGGGGTGGCCGAGTGCCTCCGGCTGCTGGAGGTCGACAGCATCACCCACACCCACATGGTGCCGACCATGTTCCACCGCCTGCTCGCCGTCCCGGCAGAGCAACGCAACGAGGTCGACACATCGGCGCTGCGGTTCGTCGTGCACGGTGCCGCGCCGTGCCCGGTCGGTGTCAAGCAGGCGCTGATGGATTGGCTCGGGCCGGTGGTGCATGAGTACTACGCGGCCACGGAAGGTACCGGCACCTGGATCACCCCTGAGCAGTGGCTGGATCACCCAGGCTCGGTCGGACGCGCCATCCTGCCCGACGGGGTGATGGTTGGCGACGAAGGTGGTGCGCGGCTGCCGGTCGGAGAAACGGGACTGGTCTACCTGCGAGCGGCCAAGGTCGACCCGTTCGAGTACTTCGGGGACGCGGAGAAGACGAGCTCGACCTATCGGGGCGAGTGGTTCACGCTGGGCGACGTGGGCCACATAGACGAGGACGGTTGGCTGTTCCTCACCGACCGCACCGCCAACCTGATCATCACCGGCGGCGTGAACGTCTATCCCGCGGAGGTCGACGCCGTGCTGCTCGGTCACTCGGCGGTGGGCGACGTCGCGGTGATCGGCATACCGTCCGCGGAGTGGGGCGAGGAGGTCAAGGCCGTGGTGGAGCTCAAGAGTGGTGTCGAGTCCTCCGACGCGCTGGCGGCCGAGCTGATCACGTTTTGTCGCGAGCATCTCGCGCACTTCAAGTGCCCGCGCTCGGTCGATTTCGTCGCCACGCTTCCCCGACTCGACAACGGCAAGATCTACAAGCGCCGGCTGCGCGACCACTACCGTTGATCCCGGCACCGCTCGCTCGGCGGCGAGCCGCCGGTGATCGATCGATGGAGGCGCCTATCACGATTCGGTGATGCGGCGCTGCTCATCGCGTACGCTCCCCGTTCGATCAGCGGGGTCGACACGGTCGGACCGACCGGAAGGGTGAGCTCATGCCACACAAGCCGAATCGACGGGGCAGGCCTCGGACAGAGGCAAAGGTCGCTGCGCTCCTCAGCGCGCCGGCTGCGGTGTGCGTGTCGGCGAAACATCGGTGCTTGACCGGATCCGCCGTCAAGCGTCTCTTCCATGGAAGGCTCGGTCAATGAAGATGATCTCAATGTGTCGTCGTGGGTCGGTTGTCGCGCTGATGCTGCTGGGAGCAGTTCTCCCGCTCACCGCGCCGGCCGTCACAGCCGGCCCGGCGCGAGCTGAGACGCGACGAACGTCCGCGGCTGGGCAACCGGCAACGGTGCAGGCGTTTCCCTCGCCCGGGACCTTGGCGGCGATGCCCGCGACCGCCATCACGTTTCGCGGGCTCGACCCCGGAGCAGCGCGGTCAGTTCAGGTCACCGGCTCGGCCAGCGGGGCCCACTCGGTGGCCTTGCATGCCCAACGTGACGGCCAGGGCGTCACGTTGCAGCCCCGAGTGGCGTTCACGCCCGGAGAGCACGTGACCGTGCGCGGGCTCGCGGTTGCGGGCGGCGACGGTGATCACTTCTCGTTCACCGTCGCTCGGCCGGCAACCGACCATCGGTTCGAGCAGCTTGACAAGGACGGCTTCGTGGCGCATCAGAGCGTCGCAGCGGAGGGCACCGCCGGCACCACGAAAGCGGCCCGTGCCGCTGCGGGTCCGCCGTACCGCAGCCGACCGGACCTCGTCCCGCCGGTCATCGTGCCGAGCACTCCGGGCAACGGCACCGCGCCGGGTCTCCTCCTGACGACCCCCATCTTCTCCAAGGGGGGCGGCGCGATGATCATGGGAGATACGGGCCAGCCGTACTGGTACAAGCCGGTGCGCCCCGATCTCGCCGTTGGAGATCTGGAGAGGGTCCGATACCACGGCCAGGACGCGCTGGTGTGGTTCGAGGGGTTCGCCCCGTACGGGCCCGGAAGCTATCGCGGCGTGTGGACCCTGGTGGATTCGAAGTACCACAAGATCGCCACGATCCGGGCGGCCAACGGCATGCAGGCCGACATCCACGACATCGACCTCACCTCAAGTGGGAAGGCCTACATCGACATATACAACCCTGTGACGCTCGACCTCTCGGCGTTCGGTGGCTCACGGACTGCCAACGTCTTGGAGTTCGTGATCCAGGAGGTCGACATCGCAACTGGCGACCTGGTGTTCGAATGGCACAGCCTCAACTCGTTCCCGGTGACGGACTCCTATGAGCCCCTCACCAACGACCCCGTCGACTACATGCATGGCAACTCGGTGACCCAGGACACCGACAGCAACCTGCTCGTGTCTGCCCGCCATCTGTCGACGGGCTTCAAGATCAACCGGAGCACCGGCCAGGTGATGTGGCGCCTCGGCGGCAAGCGCAACCAGTTCAAGTTCTCACCCGCCGGCGAGACCGGGCCGAGCTACCAGCACCACCTCCTCCGAATCGCGCCCGGCGTCCTGTCGTTCTTCGACAACGGTAGGACGCGCCCCTCACGCGGTGTGCAGTACCAGGTGGACGAGACTGCGTTGACCGCCACTCGCATCAAGGAGCAGAAGCACGTTCCGCCTCTCTCGGCCTTCTCTCAGGGCAGCTATCAGCAGCTGCCCGGTGGGCACTCCTTGATCGCCTGGGGAAACACCGGCTTCGTCACGGAGTACGACTCGGCAGGAGGGATCCGCTTCCAGGCCGTTCTTCCGAACTCGTATCGCTCGTTCCGATCGGTTTGGCATGGACGTCCTGCGACGCTTCCTGCAGTCGCGGTCGGGCAACGGACCGATCACGACACGGTGTACGTGAGCTGGAACGGCGCGACCGACGTCACGTCGTGGGAAGTCCTCACGGGTGCGACTCGGACGAGCTTGGCCCCCGCGGCCACTGCGTCTCGCGATGGGTTCGAGACGTCGATCAACGTGCCCCATGCCCGCTTCGTCGAGGTTCGCGGCCGAGCTGCTGACAGCTCCGTGCTCGGTACGTCGCTCGTCGTCCCGGTCGGGCCTTGGTTCTCCGAGCACAGCGCGCCCTCCGTCGGCGGCAACTACCGACCGTTCGCCGGTGATTTCACCGCTGGCGCGGGCGACGACGTGGTGTTCTACGGGCCCGGTGCAGCCTCCGAGTCGCTCTGGACGGCGGCACCCGACGGCACCTTCACCGTCTCACCCCTGCCTCCGGTGAACGGGGACTACACGCCGTTGGTCGGTGATTTCGTGGGTGATGCCCACGACGACATCTTGTGGTGGAGCCAAGGGTCGACCAAGGCCTTCCTGTGGCGCTCGAACGGGTCGGGCGGTTTCACCAGCGCCAGCATCGGAGTGCCGGCGTCGGCGGTGGCCAAGGTCCTTCCTCACCGCGTGGGCAAGGCAGAAGTGCTCTGGTACAACCCCGGCTCCGCGAGGGATCTCATCAACGGGTACCGCTGGAACAGTGGTGTCGCGCCGACCGGCGTGCGACGGTCGATCACCGTCAACGGGACGTACAAGCCCGTGATCGGCGACTTCGACGGTAACGGCTGGGCCGACATCGTCTGGTACGGCGCAGGCTCGGTGCAGGACACGTACTGGCGCCTCTCCGGCACCCCAGGCGGCGCCTCGACGGGGCAGCAGTCCTCAAACGTTCGGATCAGGGGTTCCTACACCCCGCTGGTCGGCCGTTTCTCACCCACCCACGACACACGTGATGACATCACCTGGTACGCCCCGGGCCGAGCAGGAGATTTCGTGTGGGAGGGTACGACCGGTGCCGGGTTCAGCGAGTCGAGCCATCCCAACTCGGCGACCGGCAACCCGATCTTGCTTCGCGGTTACCAGGACCACCTGTACCTGCAGACGCCCGGACATGACGGGACGATCTGGGTTCCGAACGGCCATCCCGATGTTGTTCGGCCGAGCCGGAACACAGCGTTCGCCGCGGGGTATCAGGCGATCGCCGGCGACTTCCTCAACACCGGGGCGTCGGGGGTGGTCTGGTACGGAGCCGGTGCCGCCCCCGAGCGGCTCTTCAGCCCCAGGCTCGGCTGATCGCTTCTCAGGTCAGGCCGGCACTCAACTTGCCGAGCGCGTCGTCCTCGCTGACATCGAGGGCGAAGCTCAGCTCCGATACGAGGATGCTACGGGCGCGCTCGAGCATGGACTTCTCGGCCGTCGAAAGACCCTTGCCCTTCTCTCTCAGTGCCAGGTTCCGGACTACTTCAGCGACCTGGTAGACGTCGCCCGACTTCATCTTCTCCTGGTGGTTCTTGAAGCGGCGGCTCCAGTTCGCCGGCTCCCGAACATCGCGCTTGCCGATGAGGCGGAACAGATCCTCGACGTCTGCCTCGCTGATCGGAGGCCGCATGCCCACCTCTTCGGCCTTGTCAGATGGAACCGACAGGACGAGATCTCCGTGAACCATCTCGAGAACGAGGTACTCCCTGGTCTCGCCGAGTAGTTCCCGCTTCTCCTTGCGTTTGATGATCGCCGCACCATGATGCGGGTAGACGACGCGGTCACCGACCTTGAACGACATGCGACTCCAACGAGCAGGCCCGAATGGGCGTTTGAACGGTTGGCCAGTGTGCCAGCTTCTGAGCCGGTTCCCCCAAAAGGAGGCCAGGCCGGCGCGAGGCGGGTCAGTCCACCACGCCGACGGACCGCTCACGGCGGGACAGGCGGGCGAGCTCCTCGGCATGGGCAAGGGTGGACTGGGCATGCTCGCTCAGGGTCGCCATGTTCGCGGTGATGAGATCTTCGAGCCGCTCGCCGCGGCTGGCGATCTCGGGATCCGATGCTTCTGTTCCCTTGCTGTCTTGGGGGTGCGGGCGTGCGGCGCTGAGCGCTGCCGTGGCCTTCGCCCAGTGGGACTTGAACATGCCCATGTCGAACGTGCCGTCACGAACCCGAGCCAGCGCCAGCATGCGTGCGGGTGGTTGCTTGAGGTCTCTCACCAGCCCGATCCAGCTCAGCACCTTGAGTGCGTAGTAGGTCACGTCGAGCTCCCACCAGAAGAAACCCTGCCGGGATGACGCTTGGTAGTAGTGGTGGTTGTTGTGCCAGCCTTCGCCGAGGGTCACGAAGGCCACCAGCGCCGAGTTGCGGCTGGTATCGGTGGTGGCGTATCGCCGGCGGCCCATGACGTGGGCCAGTGAGTTCACAGTGAACGTGCAGTGCCACAAGAGCACCGTCGAGCACAGGAACCCGAACACCAGTCCGCTCCAACCGCCGACGTACCAGCTGAAGATCCCGAGCATCCACGGGGCGACCGCGTCGTGCTTGGTGAGCCAGCGGAGCTCCGGGTACTTCGCGAAATCCTTGATGTCGTCAGGGTTCCAGCCATTGTTCTTGTCACACAGGATCCAGCCAACGTGACTCCACCAGAACCCTTTGAGCGGTGAGTGCAGGTCGAGCTCGGTGTCGCTGTAGCGGTGATGGTCGCGATGGTGACTGGCCCACCAGAGCGGCCCCTTCTGCAGGGCGCTCGTGCCCCCGAAGGCCATGACGAACTGCGCGACCCGCCCGAGCTTGTAGCTGCGGTGGGAGAAGTAGCGGTGATAGCCGGCGGTGATGAAGAACATCCGCCCCCAGTACAGGACCAAGAACAGCACGAGCGCCGTTGTCGTCACGCCCGTGACGAAGGCGAGCAGGCACAGCACATGGGCCAAGATGAACGGGAACGACGTCTTCCAGTTCAGGCGTTCCTCGGGCGCACGATCGATCGCATGCTGCTTCAACGGCTTCTCACTTGTCCGGGGGTCTTGCCCAGCCTACCGACCGGTAGGTAGGCGAATGGCAACTCTACCCGGACCCGGGCGTCAACATTCGGCCAACTGGGCGAGAAGAAGGGTTGTGTCGTCGTCGAGGCGACCCGTCTCGGCTAGATCTGCCACCGTTCCCCTCGCGATCGGTGGATTCTCCCACAGCATCGAGCGGGCCCAGGGGTGACCTGCGCGAGTCTGGGTTCGTGCTCGTCCGCTCCGATCGCCGCTGGTCGTTCCCCGTGCCCACTGACACCGTCTGGGACCAGATGTGCGCCGTCGACAGGTACCGCAGCTGGTGGCCATGGTTGCGAGGCTTGGAGGCAGAGGCGCTCGAGCCCGGTGAGACCTGGTCATGTGCCGTGCAGCCACCGCTCCCTTATGCGCTGTGCTTCACGGTGACGATGGAGACTGTCGTGCCCCGGCGGTTCGTCAGTGCCACGATCGCCGGCGACATCGCGGGGTCAGCGCGTCTCGAACTGATCACCACCGAAGCTGGATGCGACACCCGCCTCGTATCCCTGCTCGAGCCCGGCAACCGGCTTCTCCGAGCGGTGGCCACAGTGGCACGACCCATGGTCCGTTTCGGTCACGACTGGGTGCTCGACACCGGGGCTCGACAGTTCGCCCTCAGGCTCCCCGACGGACGAGCGATCTGAACGATCTCGCGCTCAGGCGAAGCCCGCCATCTCCCGGAACTCGGCAGTGCTGTTGTTGTGAGGGAACGGCTCATCGGGCACCGGTACGTCGAGCGCCAGGGCCAGTGGCGCCCAGCCGTCTCCTGGCCACCACTCGACGAGCCGATCGGCCGGCACGCTTGCCCGAACCTCGGCGTTGTGGCGTTCGTAGGCCGCCATCGCTCTGGTGGCGTCGTCCCAGTCCTCACCGAGCTCGGTGTGCACCAGGCCTTCAGCCATCCTGGTCCACGCCTCAGAGCCAGCGCGCTCTCCCGGTCGACGCAACACCTCCAACACCGTCGCGTCGGCGCTGCGCCACCACACCGCAGGGCTGTCGCGGACTGACAACAACACGATGGCGTCGGGGTATGCCGTGCTGAGCTCGCGCCAGAACGCCGACGCCGGCCAGTCGATCGCGGCGGCGTACTCGGCGAGCAACACATCCCAGTCCGGCATGACGCCGTCGACTGCGCTCTGCCAGGCGGCCACGTCATCGGGTCGGCCGAACACCTCGGTCATGTGCTAGCAGCGCCTGCCGCCGAGCAGTTGCTCGAGCGCCATCTTGAGCGATGCCGTGCCGGTGCGGGGCAAGCCTGCACCCACCAGCTTCAGAGTCATCCGCAGGTGCCTCCCTGGTCGTGGGTCGTGGAGATCGGAGTCTGCTCCACGACCCTCGATGCTGCACGGGGCGCGCTGCTGGCCGGACGCGAAGCCGGCTGGCGCCACCGTCCTGCTCCGATGCAAGACGATGACGCCAGCCGACGGCGTGACGAGACTGCTCGCTCGGATCAGGCGGGTGCGACCGACTGATCGGTGGTGGCGAACGTCTCAGGAACCGGGTACTTGCCAAGAGCGAACAGCAACACTGCGACGTGCTGCCTGTCGATCGGGAAGATCGAGCCCGCGAGCTCGATCGCCGGCTTCGTGGTCAGCTTCGGGATGACCGCCAGATAGGTATCTGATGCGATCTGCTCGAGCATGAGCGCCAGCTCAGCGGCGCCGCCGACGTCCTTCACCTTGCCGAAGGCGGTGTTGACCTTCGTCTCGAGGTCGGCCGGCGGCTTGGTGACCTTGGGCTTTCCGGCACCGGTGAGGACCTTGTTCCACGCGTCCAGGTGGGCCTGATGGTGACCCATCGCCGTCTGAACGAAGGTCGCCACCGCAGGCGGGACTGGGCCGAGCTTGTTGGCCCGAGCAGCCTTGAGCGCTGCGCCATAGGTGCTCACGGCGAGCACTTCGAGGCTCGCCGCGAACGCGCCGACCGCGAGGTCACCGTCGGCGCCCCCGCCCGCCGGAGCGGTGGTCGAGCTGTCCGGCGCCGATGTGTCGGTCGATCCGGAGCTTGCTGCTGTGGTGGTCGTCTTCTTGGTCGAAGACTTCTTGTCGTCCTTGCCGCATGCGGCGAGGAGACCAGCGGCAGCCAGGCCGCCGGTACCGATGAGGAAGTTCCGCCGGTTGGGGCGAGTCACCGCCTGGGTGACCTCATCGGGGGTCAGGGGAGTATTGGTGTCGGTCATTTGACCGCTCCTTCTGCGGGCGGGCTCGCCATCGTGGTCGGCTCGAACGGCTGGGGGAACGCCACGCTGCCGGCTGCGGCGGGAAGCTTGGCGAGGTTGGTTGGGATGGCGATCAGCTCCGGCATGTTCGCGGCCAGCAATGCGCCGACCGCTCGCAATGTCGCGAGGTGCTGGGTTTCGACGCCCATCACGCTGGCGAAGATCGTCTTGGTCTTGGTGTCGCCGAGCAGGCTCAAGTTCTTGAGGTAGGTCTCGGTGGCCACCGTCTCGAGCGACGCCGCCAACGTGACGACCTTGGCGGCGTCGGTCAGCATCGGCTTGGTGTCGTTGACGACCTTCAGGTACTTCGCGTTGGGGACGGTTTGCGCCTTGCCCCCAAGGGCCTTGGCCTGATTCTGGAACGCCATGTTGTGCTCGGAGTGCTGCTTCATCGTCATCGTGGCAAACGCTGCCACTGTCTTATTGCCGGAGATGAACGGAAGCTTCAACGCTGCTCCGTAGGTGGCGATAGCCAGTACTTCGAGCGAAGACGCAGTTTGCAGGATCTGGATGTCGAGCTGCTCATCGGCGCTTGCCGGTGTGGCCACGATGCCGGCGAGGACCCCGCCGAAGGCGGTAGCCAGCAGGCCACGAGCAGCCAGCTGGCCCATACCGAGCCCGCCTTCGCTCATGATGCGGCGTCGGCCTTCGTTGAAGCTGCGGACCTCGGCCACGTCGACCGGCTGCCCCCGCAGCTCTTCGCGATCCTCGGCCAACTCGCTCATACTTCCTTGTACGTCCTGCATCGCATCTGCTTGCAGGTCTTGGGATTCCACGATCAACTCGTGGA
>JBBSGQ010000054.1:0-12649 GCA_038253965.1 Acidimicrobiales bacterium
ACCTGCAGGAGCAGTTCGGCGACCGTCCGGACCTCCTGGAGAAGGTGGTCCCCGCCTACCCCCCCGGCGCCAAGCGGATGCTGCGAGACAACGGCATCTGGGCTCGAACGCTCAAGCGCGACAACGTCACCCTCGTCAGCGGTCAGATCCGCGAGATCACCCCGAAGGGCGTGATCACCGAGGACGGCGAGGAGCACCAGGTCGACGTGATCGTGTACGGCACGGGCTTCCAGGCGTCGAAGTTCCTCACGCCGATGAGTGTCACAGGGCGCGACGGACGAGACCTGCATGAGCAGTGGGGCGGCGACGCCCGGGCCTACCTCGGCATCACCGTGCCCCAGTTCCCTAACCTGTTCTGCCTATACGGCCCGAACACCAACATCGTCATCAACGGCAGCATCATCTACTTCTCCGAGTGCGGCGCGCGCTACATCCTCGGCTGCATCAAGCTCCTCTTGGAGCGGGATCACCGAGCGCTCGACGTGCAACCCGCCGTCCATGACGCCTTCAACGCGCGGGTCGACACCGAGAACCGCGCAATGGCGTGGGGATGGTCGGACGTCAACAGCTGGTACAAGAGCGACAGCGGGCGCGTCGCGCAGAACTGGCCGTTCACGCTCCTCGAGTACTGGCAACGCACCCGCGCGCCCGATCCGGACGATTACGAGCTGATCGGCTGAGCGCGTCGAGCATCGCGATCAGCCATCGTGTCGTGAATCCAGCGCGGCGAGCGACGTCGTCACGTCTCACCCGCCTCTGACCCCTGGCTCGCGTCGAGCCCCGGGCTCGGAAGCGTTGGTGGCACGGCGAACGCCGGCGGACCGGAGAGGTCGATGGAATCGAGGAGGTCGTCGGCTTCGGCGTCACGCCGGGTGAGCGGTGGCAGGTTCCACTTGGTCTCGATGAGCTTGAGGACCGAGGTGTGATCGTGCACCACATGGGACACGTAGTCGGGACGGGCGTACGGCGACACGATCACCGCAGGGACCCGAAACCCGTAGCGGTCGAACCGCCATGGGCCTCCGTCGTCGGGACCGCGGTCGTCTGGTTCGACAGCTTCCGGGGGCGGTACGTGGTCGTAGTAGCCACCGTGCTCGTCGTACACCCACACGAGCAACGTGCCCGGCCAGCTCTTGCCGTGCAGCACTGCGTTGATGATCCGAGCTGCGAACGCCTCGCCGCGGCGGATGTCCTGCGGGTTCTCCTCGGAGTTCTCGGAGAAGTCCGGGTCGACGATGCTCACCGCCGGCAGCGTGCCCGATGTCGCGTCGGCGACGAATCGCTCGATCGAACGGACATGCCTGAGGTAGCGCAGGAGCCCGAGGGGGTATGCGTCGGCTGTGAACTGGAGCACCGACTTGGCGTCGGCCTCAGCGCCGCGCAGGGTGGTGGTGAGCCGCCTCAGGTTGTCCCCCACGTGACGTCCGGATCTGAGCCCATGCACACCGAGCACCCGTTTGATCGTCGGCCCGCCATGCCCGATCGGGTGGTAGTTGATCCAGCTGATCCGATGTGCAGCGAGCAGATCGAACAAGGTGCCGTTGGCGGGACGGTCGATCGTGTGCGCGAGCCTGTCGTCGATGAGCCCGTTGGCGGTCGCCGCGACGAGGAAGCGCCGGTTCGGAAACGTCGGACCGAGGCAGGAGGAGAACCAGCGATCGGCCACGGGGAACACGCGAGCGAGGCCGTGGTAGAAGGGCAGCTGATCGGCGGTCCAGTAGCCCATGGCAACTTCGGGGTCTGCGGCGCGGCTCTGTCGTTCGGCGCTGCGCACGAACCCGTCGTTGCGACCGTCGGACCATTGCTCGTGGCTGCCAGACCAGCTCTGAGTCGGAACTCCCCGCTGTTGTGAGGTGGTCGCCATGCGGTGTGCGGTGATCGCCCGGCCGGCGCTGTTCGGGTTCATCGCCGTTGGCTGTGCGTCGTTGGTTCCGAGCAGCCCGTCTCCCCTGCCGAGGGTGCCCAGGTAGTTGTCGAAGGAGTGGTTCTCCATCATGAGCACGACGATGTGGCGGATCTGCGGGATGGTGTCGGTGCCCGGCGGGACGTCCGGATGGGGCAAGCGGGCCGATGAGCCTGCGAACCGACGAGCGAACCGAGCCTCCAGCCTCTCCAAGACCTTCCTCGTTCGTTCACGCACCGGTCTCACCTTTCTCCGCGCCGGCCTGCAAGGCGGTTGCCGCCTCTCCTGCGCTCAATCGCATCGCGATCGTCCTCGATCAAGTGGACGTAGCTCATCAGCGGACCGGAAGCGCTCGCGGGACGATGTGAGCCTTGTGCGACCCAATCGCCAGCGGGCCGCGCCGTGATGCCTCTGACCCTGACAGCAAGGGTGCAGCCAAGCACGCGGTCTTCGGGACGTCTACTTGGCGGTTCTGCGGGGTGGCGTTCGACGCGGGTCGCAAGGTCACGCCGGCGCGATCGGGTCGAGCGCCCTGCGAACCGAGGCGCTGAGCCTTCAGGTTCTCCAGGACCGGCGATGGCCATTGCCACCAGCACCGCCAACGTGGCCACACCGAGCAGGTGCCTGCGGTGCAGGAAGGTGCTCTTCGGAGCCCGGCATGCTGCGATGATCGTTGTGCCGCAGTCGATGAGGAAGATCGCGGAACATACGACGCCCGACGCGATGAAGAACTCGACGACGTTCGGAATCACCCAGTCGCCGTACTCGCGGCGCTGCTCTCCCACACCCGAGGCCAGGGCTGCCCCGCCGTCGGGGTAGCAGTCCCCGGCCGACTGCTCGAGAGCCGCGGCCGGCGCGCGCAAACGTCCCACCGGCTCGATCTCCGTCAGGGATCCCTGGCCAGGTCGTCGAAGGAGATCCCTGGGTACGCTGCGACGATGAGGTTTCCTGCTGTGGTCACCCATCGCGTCGAACGATCGGAGGCGGTGGACAAGGTCGGGGCACCGGTCAACCGGCTGGCTGGCCAGCTCATCCGCAGCGGTGCCCTCAAAGATCTGCTGAGCGGCACCTGGCTCGGCCACCCGCTCCACCCCCTCCTGGTCGCCGTCCCCATCGGCTCCTGGGTCAGCGTCTCGGTGCTCGACCTGACCCCGGGCGACAACGCAGCCGCCGCCCGTCGACTGGTGGGTCTCGGCGTGCTGACCGCCCTGCCGACGGCCCTGGCGGGGCTGTCCGACTGGTCCGACACGACTGGGGCCGAGCAACGGGTCGGTGCCGTCCACGGCGGGCTCAACATCCTCGCGGTGGCTCTGTACGGCAGCTCGTGGGCGCTTCGGAGGAAGACGAACAGCGCCGGCGTCGCGCTGGCCCTGGCCGGGAGCGCCGTCATGTCTGCCGCCGGCTACTTCGGCGGTCACCTCTCATATGCTCTCGGCGTCGGGGTCGACACCAACGCCTTCGAGACGGGGCCGACCGACTGGCAGACCGTACTGCCGAAGGCGACCCTGGAGGACGGACGCCCTCATGTCGAATCGGTCAACGGCGCCAGGCTGCTGCTGCTGAAGCAGGCTGAGCGGATCCACGTGCTCGACGACCGGTGCTCGCATCGCGGTGCGCCCCTCTCAGATGGCCAGGTCGATCAGGGCTGCATCACCTGCCCGTGGCATGGCAGCGTCTTCGACCTCGAGACAGGGGCGGTTCGACGGGGGCCGGCCACCCAGCCGCAACCGGTCTATGAGACACGAGTGATCGACGACCAGGTCGAGGTGCGACGTAACGAGCCCCGCTCGTTGCGAACCAACTCGGCCGGAGCTGAGTGACGAGGGTCCGCATCGGCAACCACTGCGTCAGCGTCGTCTCATCTGCCATCGGCCTCGACCGACGGCGTGTGTCCCGACCCGCTTCCGGGTTCGACGAGCCGCATGTTCGCCCGTGAGTCGGCAGCCGATCTGGCGAGCTGGATGACACTCATCGCCATGGCCATCACGGCCACAAGAACTACGACCTTGTCGAGGGGGCCGGTGGCGTGCAGCTTTTCGCGCATGAGGGACAACCCGAGCAGGCAGGCGACTATCGGCTCGGCCGCCTCGAGTGCCGGCAGTGCGGCCCGCAAGTCGCCGCCCTGGAACGCACTCTGCATGATGAGGAACCCGACGGCGATGACGAGTCCCAAGGCATAGGGCTCCCAGGTCGTGAGCACCGAGATGACCCCGCGGTCACCGAGCCGATGGGCGAACGTTTTCATCAGCGTCGAGGAGACACCGAACGTGGATCCGGCGGCTCCGGCGAGGAACAACGCTCGCCAGGAACCCGTCCTGCGCCTCGACATCGTCACGCACGCCAGCACGAGAAGGGCGAGGAGCAGGCACGGGATGACCCAGGCCGACAACGGCCGCTCGTCCAAGCCGCCACTCGGCGCGGCCACCACCAGAAAGGTGCTGAGGCCGGCCATGAGCACGCCGGCCCAACACAGCTCGGCGATCGACAACTGGTGAGAGCCGATCCTCGCCCCGAGAACCAGCGAGAACAGCAGGCTGGTGACGAGCAGAGGCTGCACGAAGAGCAGGTCGCCAAATCCGAGGGCCAAGGCCTGGAAGGCGAAGCCACCCAAATCGACAGCGATGCCGAGCCACCAGATCGGTTGATGGGCGAGGTACCAGAGGAGCCCGATCCGCATGGAGGTGGCAGGCGGTGCCGTGGCTGCCTTGCGGTGCTCGATGACGTTCGACGCGGCATAGCAGAACGCGGCGCTGAGGGCGACGCATGCCACCAGGAGTTGCTTGAGCAACACGTTCCAGTCTGCCCTCTGCGACCTATCGCTGCGGGGATTGTTTCGCCGCCCTGCTCGGCCCGGGCTACCGCTCGGCGTTGTAGAGACGCATCCTCAAGGGGACGAAGTTCCCGGCCAGCGCCGCGCTCCAAAGCAGGACCCAGCCGATGTCATCGGCCGCTTCGGCCAGGCCCGCGCGGTGGAACCGCTGGTGGCGGCTCGAGTGCGCCGGCCTGGCGGAGGGGCGGGTGAGGCTGGAGCGGTGGGGCCGCCGGTGGCGGCTTGAGTGCACCGGCCTGCAGTGTGGGCGGAGGAGGCCGGCCCAGCGGCGGACCTCCGGCCGGCGCGTCCGGCGCTCTGTACATTGTCCGGCGGTGACGATGGTGAGGCTCGGCCTGGTCACACCGGTCCTGACCTTGCTGCCCCGTGCGCATGCGCGGTGGGAGGAGAGCGGCGGCATCGATGATGTGGCCCGGATCGTCGTGGCCGCTGACGCTCTCGGCTACGACCACGTCACCTGTAGCGAACACGTCGCCATCCCCAGCGAAGTGGCCGCGGTTCGAGGTGGCCGGTACTGGGACCCCCTGGCCACCTTCGGGTACCTCGCAGCCAAGGCGCCCCGGATCCGCTTCGCGACCTACGTGCTCGTGCTCGGCTACCACCACCCACTGGCCATCGCCAAGCGGTACGGGACGCTCGACCGGGTGACGAGCGGCCGGCTCGTCCTGGGTGTGGGAGTCGGAACGCTCGAGGCCGAGTTCGAGCTGTTGGGCGCTCCCTTCCACGATCGCGGCCGTCACGCTGACGACGCGCTCCGGGCGCTCCGAGCTGCCCTCTCGCAGACCCGTCCGAGCTATCGGGGAGATCACTACGCCTTCGACGAGGTGATCGTCGACCCGTGCGCCCTACAACCACACGTCCCCATCTGGGTCGGCGGCCGCAGTCGTCGCTCTCTCCGACGCGCAGCTCTGCTCGGCGACGGTTGGGCCCCTTTCGGCCTTGGTCCGACCGAGGTCACCGAGTGGCTCGATGTGGCTCGCGACGCACCGTCTTGGGTGGAACGGGATGAAGACCTTGACGTGATCCTTCAACCGACGGAGCCCTTGGATCCTTCGGTTGAACCTGGAGCCGCCGCTCACGCGTTGGGAGAGCTCGACGAGGCCGGAGCCACCATCGTCGACGTCCGCCTCGTCCACAGGTCCGCGGAGCACTGCATCGAACAGCTCGAGGCGATGATGCAGTTGGCCGACCCTTGAAGATCGTGGCCGGGTTCTTCTCCCTGACGCAGGTCACCGTCGCGACCGAGCATCGTACCTACAACCAGTGGCACATGCTGGACCACCTGCCCGAACAGCTCACCCTGCCGGGTATCGGGTGGGGGCAGCGTTGGGTGAGCACGCCTGCCTGCAAGTGCGCCCGGTCTGTCAGCACCGCACAGTTCGACGACGTGCACTACCTCACGCTCTACCTCCTCGGGCCCCCGCTGGAACGCAGCCTCGCCGACTTCGCGCGTCTTGCACGCGAGCTCGCCGATCGGGGCCGCTTCCATCGGCACCGGCGGACCGCGCTCACCGGCACCTTCGAGGTCGTGCACTGCAGCGCCGCCCCGCGGGTGCACGTGTCGGGCTCAGCCGTGCCGTACCGGCCCAACCTCGGCATCCACTTGAGACTCGACGAGGTGGTCGATCTCGACCGGATCGATCTCTACGACCAGTGGCTCGCCCGCGACCACCTCCCGGCACTCGTCGCATCGGAGGGCGTCACCGGGGCGTGGACGTTCAGACGGCCGCCAGCTCCCGGGCGATCGGCGAGCGGCGCCGCTGGACAGCGCATCACCGTGGCCTGGCTCGACGCACCGCCGCTCGAGGTTACCGCTGCGATCGCCTCGCTTCCCCAGCCACCGCCCAGCCTCGTCCGACCGGTCCTCGAAGGCCCCTTCGAGTCCATCGAGCCCCACCGATGGGATTGGTTCGACGAGTCGGTGCGTGACGGGGGCAACCAATGACCTGGCGACCCCCCGATCGGGCACCCTGGGTCGACAAGCTGGCAGCTGTGGGGCGATCTCTCGGCGACGACGGCCGCTCGATCGTGTCCCTTCGGGCGGAGCACATCCTTGGCGCCGCGGCCGACACAACCGGCCTGCACGACTATGGGACGACTGGTTTCGCCAGTGCCTGGACATGCTCAGCCACTCCCTCGACGAGGAGGCCCACCTCCACTTGCCCGGACGGATCCGGGCACGATCCGCGCTCCAGCGCTTACTGCAGAACCGGCTCGAGTTGGTGGACCTCTGGAAGCGGGAGCCGTCGATCCTCGATGAGGCGGTGGTCGGGCCGATCGTCGTGACCGGCCTCGGGCGCTCCGGTACGACGCTCTTGCACGAGCTGTTGTCGTGCGATCCCGACAACCGCGCTCCGCTCCTCTGGGAGCTGCTCCATACCGTGCCGCCGCCGAGGTGGCCAGGTGATGCCGAGGATCACCGTGCACGGTCGGCCGACGCCGAGATCACGATGATGGACGAGATGGTGCCGGCCTGGTCACCCACCGGTAGCCCTCAGCCTGGTCGGCCGGAGAGCGGGGCACGTCGGCTGCGGTCATGATCTCGACTGCCGTCTGCTGGGCCTCGACCCAACCCCGGAACGCAACGGCCAGAGGATCGTCTGTCACGACCGAAGGTTACGACGCCCTCAATCTTGCTCAGCCACGCCTTCGACCTGCGGACCACGGCAACCCTGCGACCCTGCGACTCGTATGCAGACGATCTCCGCGGCCTCGTCACCGTCGGCGGCTGGCTCCTCGCACGAGCACCCGCTGGTACAGCCCGGCGGGCAAGCGCGAGATGAGGTCGATCAGCTTCGCGTCCGGCCCGATCAGCGCTCGACGCCGATCGTTCGCGACGGCGGCGAGGATCTGGCGGGCCGCCTTCTCCGGACTGGTCATCGCCTTGTTGTCGAAGTCACGCCGCGCGCGCTCGGCATCTCCCGTCGAAGTCATGACGCTCGCGTCCATCCGGGCGTTCTTCGCGATGTCGGTCTTGACACCGCCAGGGTGGATCGTCGTGCACGAGACGCCGCAGTTCGCCATCTCCAGCTCCATCCGCAGCGCATCAGTGAAGCCGCGCACGCCGAACTTGGAGGCGTTGTAGGCCGACTGCGATGGGACGCTGATCAGTCCGAAGACGCTCGAAAGGTTGACGACGTGGCCTTCACCGGCCGCCTTCAGGTGCGGCAGGAACGCCTTGGTGCCATGGACGACGCCCCAGAAGTTGATGTTGATGAGCCACTCGAAGTCGTCGTAGGACATCGCTTCGATCGTGGCGGCGAGCGCGACGCCGGCGTTGTTGAACATCAGGTTGACCTTGCCGTGGTCGTTGACAACCTGGTCGGCCCACGCGTACATCGCGTCGCGGTCGGTCACGTCGACGCGCTGCGACGTGACCTTGACGCCGAAGCCCTCGCAGCGGGCGACGGTCCCGACGAGGCCGATCTCGTCGATGTCCGACAATGCGAGGTGGGCGCCGCGACGGGCGAGCGCCTGCGCGAGCGCCCGACCGATGCCAGACCCAGCGCCGGTGATCGCCGCGACGCGGCCGTTGAAGTTCTTCACCGCCCCACCGCCATGGCCGCTTCACGCACCGGGCTCGAGAACACCATCGTGTCATCCTCGATGCCGCTCATCTTCAGTTCCCGATAGTCCCGGAAATAGCTCTGGTGGACCTGCCATGGGAACTTCGATCCTTGCTTCGGGAACCGATCTGCCGACCGTTGGACATAGCCCGACGACAGGCTGAGCAGCGGCTTGGCGCTGACCGATGCATCGCGGTTGACCGGCATGCACTGCTGTAACCCCGCGTCGTGCATGTGGTTGAGGAGGCGTGTCACGTAGTCGCATGTGAGGTCGCATTTGAGCGTCCATGATGCGTTCGTGTAGCCGACTGCCAAGGCGAGGTTCGGTACGTCCTCGAGCATCATGCCCTTGTAGGTCAGCTTGCTCGGCAGGTCGACAACCTCGCCGTCCACCGACGCCTCGATGCCTCCGATGAACAGCAGCTCGAGGCCGGTGGCGGCGACGATGATGTCGGCCTCGAGCTCGGCACCTGATTCGAGCAGGAGGCCCTTCCCGGTGAACGTGTCGATGCGATCAGTCACCACGGAAGCACTGCCGGCCTTGATCGCCTTGAACAGGTCGCCGTTCGGCACGACGCAGAGCCGTTGGTCCCACGGGTCGTACTTGGGCGTGAAGTGGGTGTCGACGTCGTATCCGCGAGGCAGCTGGAGCTGGGTCGCCTTGCGGAGGATCCGTTTGACGAGCTTGGGTCGGCGTCGGCTCAGTTGGTACATCGCCTGGGTGGTGACGGCCTTGAACCATCGAATGGCGGGGCCGGACCACCGCGCCGGCAACAGCCGACGCAACAGGTCGGCGACGGGATCCTTGGCGGGCAGTGTGGTGATGTAAGACGGGGAGCGTTGGAGCATCGTGACGTGTGCCGCCGTCTCGGCCATCGAGGGCACCAGGGTGACTGCGGTGGCACCACTCCCGATCACGACCACGCGTTTGCCTGTGAAGTCGAGGTCCTCGGGCCAGGCCTGCGGTTGCACGATGGTGCCCTCGAACCGATCCATCCCAGCGAAGTCCGGCAGGTAACCGCGGTCATAGCGGTAGTAGCCGCTGCACGAGAACACGAAGCCGCACGTGAGCTGGAGCGTCTCGCCGGTGTCGGTCCGCTCCGCCGTGATGTTCCAGCGAGCATCGTCTGTCGACCAGTCGACGCGGACGATCCGGTGGTTGAACCGGATGTGGTTGTCGATGTCAGCCTCCGTGGCCGTGTCCTTGATGTACTGCAGGATCGACGCGCCGTCGGCGATCGACTTCTCGCCGTCCCACGGACGGAACGCGTAGCCGAGCGTGAACATGTCGGAGTCGGACCGGATGCCGGGGTACCGGAACAGGTCCCACGTACCCCCGATGGCGTCACGGGCCTCGAAGATCCCGTAGGAGGCCCACGGGCATCTTGTCTGCACGTGGTGGGCGGCGCCGATGCCGGACAGGCCGGCTCCGACGATCAGTACATCGAGGTGTTCCACGTCATCGGTCCTTCAAGCGGCCGCGGTTGCGAGCTTGTCGTTCAGCGTCCCGTCGTCGCCGAACAGCTCTCTGCGCCAACGCTCTACGAGCTCGGTGGTGTCACGGTCGTCGGGATGGAAGTCGGGTCGGTTGTAGTCGCGCAGCTGCGCCCAGAGCTCGCGCTGCATGATCGGTGAGTGCCGGAACTTGCGCCAGCTCCGACGGAGGTTGCCACGGCGATAGGTCGCCTGGTCGAACAGCAACGCTGCCGCGACTTGGATGGTCATGCCGGCGACGAAGCCGAAGCGCAGGAAGTTCATCGTCCACACCCGCATGCGTTCGGTGCCACCCACGGCCTTGTACACGTCGAAGGCGACGGCCTTGTGCTCGGACTCCTCGAGCGCGTGCCAGAGGAACAGGTTCTTGACCGCTTCGTCACCGAAGAGTGCTCGGGTCTCTTTGCTGGAGAGGACGAGCTCGGCGAGGGTGGCGGTGAAATGCTCGAGGGCTGCGGTCGCCGCGAGGTTGGCCTTTGGGGGAGCGATGCGCTCACGCTTCTCGAGGCTCCACTTCGTGAAACGCTCGATGCGCTTGGTCGGATAGCCCAACTGATCGAGCCGGTCGTTGAACGCCCGGTGCTCGCGTCCGTGCACCGCCTCCTGGCCCATGAAGCCAGCCACCTGCTGCTTCAGCCCGGGCTCGGTGATCTGGTCACGGAAGTGCCGCACCGATCGTACGAAGAAGTCTTCGCCGTCGGGGAACACGGCGGACAGCGATGCCGCCAGGTGACTGAGGATCAGGTCGGCGTCGGCGGCGAAGTGCTTCGGAACGGTTCGGAAGGACTCCTCGAAGGAGATCCGGCGGGTAAGGACCTTGCGATCGGAGCTCTTGGTCTGCGCCATAGTGTTACCGAGAGTAGCATGAGGTGAGGGATTGGCTCAAGTCCTCATTTATGTTACGGTGGTCACATGGCCAAGGCAGCCGAGGCACTGCAGACCAAAGGCGCGCAGACCCAGAGGGTCATCCTCGACGCAGCCATCGTGCGGTTCGGCCGGGAGGGCTACCGAGCCACGTCGGTCGCAGACATCGCACGAGACGCCTCCGTCGGCGGCACCGTCGCCTACGCGTACTTCGCTGACAAGGAAGCATTGTTCCTCGCCGCGTTGGACGAGGATGCAGCCGCAGCCATCCACGAGGGCCTGTCGAGCGTCTTCGAGACCCCTGATCTCCCCGACTGGCGCCGGATGCTGCTCTTCACGCTCGTTGGCGCCGTTGAACGTCATCCCCTGGCGCGCCGGTTGCTCGCCGGCCTCGAGCCCGGCGTGACCGACCGAGTCCTCGAGATACCAGCCCTGACCGATCTCCGCAAGGCCTGCGTGGAACGACTTCGCGCTGAACAGCTCGCGGGCACGGTCCGCCCCGACATCGACCCGGCCGCGATCGGTAACGGCATCGTCGCCATCATGCTGTCCCTGCTCATGTCAGTTGTTCAGCTCGGCACTGAAGCCGCAGGTCCGTTCAGCAGCGACGTGGCAGCCGTGTTCGAGGCCGCCCTTGATAGGACCACACCTCTTCTCGCGTAGCGCCATCGCTTCGATGACGAGCGCGTCCCTGTGGCTCGGCGGCCAACTTCACAGCCTGTTGTCCGATGCACTCGTCCTACGCGGTGCATGTGCACACCACCACTACGGTGTCGCGGTGCCGCGGCTGACGTTCGCCGCTCGGGAGTGGACCGGGCGGCTCCACGTCCGAACCAAGCAGCTGGCCACGTTGTTCTGCCTGCTGGCGCTGCTGCTCGGATGTTCCAGTGGGCCGCCTCGTTCGCCGTCGCAGGCCCGCACCGGTTCGACACGATCTCGACAGCGCGTCCCGGCCGTCGCGGCGCCACCGGCCATCCGCTCATCGGTGCGTTTGCCGTCACCTACGACCTTGCCGTGTGCGCCTGGTGGCCGGCGGCGATCCACCCCTTCGCCAGCCTCCGAGTCACCGCCGCTCCGCCCATCGTCGTCATCGGTACCACCGGTGACCCGAACACGCCATACGCCTGGGCCGCCCGCCTCGCCGGGCACATCGCCTCCTCATCTGTGCTCACCTGGCGAGGGACTGGCCACACCTGGTTGCTCAACGGAGCCAAGGACACGTGCATGCGCCGGACCGTGACCCGGTATCTGGTCGACCAGTCAGCCCCACCCCACCAGACGAGGTGCCCGTAGCGACCGGGTGGAGACGGCGGCCTGGCGTCGCTCTCGGACCTTGCTTTGCGACCTCCGGCCTGCTGGGTCCGACCCGCGATCGCCTTCGAAGCTCCTAACCTCGCCGGATGCGTGCACGAGGGGTCCTCTGCTCTGTGGTCGGCCCCGGTTCCTTTGCGCTGGCCGCGAGGCTCGGTGCCCGCATGGAGCCCGGCTACAGACGTCGCGATGAGCCCATCAGCGCGCTGGCGGCCAAGGGCTCGCGCGCCGCCCGCGTGATGATCCCTGGTTTCCTCGGCCTCGCGGTCGGTTCCATCGGGTTGGCCACAGAGCTGCGCGGCTCGGCGGTCGCGCCAAACCCCGTGCCCGCGCTACTCGGTCTGGCCGGGCTCACCACGGCCGGCGCCGGTCTGGCCCGCTGCAGCGACCGAAGCTGTCCCACCCGGCTTCTCGGTGATCACGACGTAACGCGCTCCGACGATCTGCATGCGGGCTTCAGTGGTACGACCTTTGCTCTGTGGGTGGCTATCCCTCTGGTCGCGGCTCGGCGGGCCAAGGCCGCCGGGCCTCGCTATCGCAGCTGGTGCCGCCGGCTGGGAGTGGCCACCTTCGTGGGGTTCCTCTGCGGTGGGATGCTCGCCCGCACGTCCTCGCAGGCCTGGAGCGGTGCTGCACAGCGAGTCATGCTCGCCTCGGCGCTCAGTTGGTACCCCTTGGCCG
>JBBSGQ010000055.1:0-12559 GCA_038253965.1 Acidimicrobiales bacterium
CAGGTTCAGGTGGTCGAAGGTCCTCGATGTGGCGAGGCTGACCTCGAGCCAGGCGCCGACGAGGGCCGGATCGCCGAACTCGCTGTTCCAGGCCGTGGTGTGATCGCCGTCCAGCGCCGAGGACGCCCGCGTCGCGAAGATGCCTTCCAGATAGGTCGAAGATCGCGCGCTCACGCCGCCACCTCCGGCCGTTGGGATGCCGAGGTGATGGTCGATCGACGGCTCGGGCACGTAGGCGGAGACTCGTGCGTCGCCCGTGAGCGTGAACCGCCGGGAGGTCGGTAGAGAGAACGCTCGTACGATCGACTCCTCCTCGTCCTGGCGTCCCGGGTCGACCGGGTTCGAGCGCTGCCTCGCCAGGAGGACGGTGAGATCGCTGTTCGCAGTGGCCCCGCCGGTGCCACCGAGAAGGTCGGAGGGAAGCCGCACCACCTCGTCCATGCGGACTCCGGGCACACGAACCTCGGCGAAGCCGACGGTGCTGATCCCGTCGTAGCGCCGCAGCGGGCCGATGTTGTCGCCGCGCACCACGAGCTCCAGACGGGAGAACCGGTGGCTGCCGATGTGGACCCGTTGACCGGCGGCCACTCGTGAGCGCTCGTCGAGTGGGAACGTTCCGACGTCGTGCCCGTCGAGGCGGACACCGATCTTGGTGATGAAGCGGTTCCGCGCTCCGTTGATGGGTTGCACCAGATCGATGTGATCGGTGGCGACCGGCTTCGCGAGCTGGACTAGGAGCCGTTCGCCCCGCACCGGGGAGAAGTCGCCGACCCGCCATGCGGTCGTTGTGTCACCATCGAGCGCCATGGCGGCACGGGTCTCGGGGATGTAGGTGACCGGGTTGCCGTACCCGGTGGCCTCGACCTGTCGGACGCCGCGCTGTTCGACGGTGGTGTAGGCACGATCGCCGGCATCGGGGAAGAGGGGCAGCCGGTTGTCGCTGAGGTCGGTCTTCAAGGGTTTCTCGCCGACCTGTTCGGTGTAACCGGCGTTCTCCCACACCGTGCTCCAGCGCCGGCCACGACGTCGATTGCTGTCAGTGAGGACGAGCTTGGCGCCACTGGCCAGAAGTTGCTTGCGGAGCTGGGGGTCCTTGGCGAGGGCGGCCGAGTAGAACAGCGGCGCCTCGCCGCCGAGCAGTCGCGCTTCGGCGGCCTGGACGACCCCTTCGCCGTCGCCGGCCAGCAGCAGGGGCTGCTGGGCTGATGCCGCGTGCACGATCGGAGTTGCGTTCTTCACCCCGAAGACCGCCACCGGTGCCGGGTCGGGCGTGCCTCGCGGGATCGCCACCTCGATCGCGTCCCGCAGTGGCAGCCGCGCGATCGCCTTGTTGGGCCGTGGTGTTCCGAAGCCGATCGGCCGTTCGAGTCCATTCGGTGTCGGGTTGAGCAGGGCCCACATGGCCTTGGGCCGCGGCAGGCGGTACCGCTCGTACTCGAGATCGGAGCGGAGCACGATGTCGCCGACGCCCATGAGCCGGGCGACCGGGGCCAGGGCCGAGGGATCGAGGAAACCGTCTTGAAACTGCCGATCGAGGGCGACCATGAGATCGGCTGATGGCGCTGAGCCATAGGGGATCAGCTCGCGTGCGGCGTACGGTCGGTCCATCATGCCGGGAGTGATGGGATCGATGGTGGTTCCCCATCGATAGGAGGCGAAGTCGCTTCCGGGGATCTCGAGCACCCGGGTCGAGCTTCCCCTCTTGTCGAGGTAGGCCGTTGCGTTGCGCCAGTAGTCCGGGACCTGTTCTGGCCGCTGGAGGTTCTTCCCGAAGAGGTGACCGGTCCACAACGGAGGGAGTCCGATCACGGCCAGGACGATCACCAGGGCGGTTGCGGTCGCTGCGTGACGGGGCAGGCGACGCGCGAGCGCGGCGATGCCAGCGGCGATGAGCACGGCCAACCCGAGGGTCACGAGGGGCACGACCCGGGGGGTGGATCGCATCGCGAGCCCTGCTGTCGACGACGTGGCGAACGCCTTGAACAGCCCGCCGATCGGAGACGGCGACCCGTAGGGGTAGGCGCCGACCGCCACGGCCGTGCCCACCACTACGATCGCCACGAAGAACGCTCGGTAGCGCCACCTGGTGCTGACCGCAGCGAGGATGGCCAAGCCCGGCACGGCGAAGCCGGCGGCGATCAGCCACAGGTGTTGGATGTAGCCGTGACTCGGCTCGATCCAGGGACCGACCTTGTCGCCGCCGTAGAAGAACCAGTAGCCGAGGCCCCGCAGGATCTCGGAGGACAGGGACGTGCGCGAGACGGCCTGCACCGTCTCGCTGTACTTCAAGACGTCGAGCCCGTAGCCGCCCTGGATGGACAATCCAGCAATCCACCAGAGCGAACACCCGAGACTGAGCACGCCGATGCGGGCCACCGCGGCCAGAGCACGGCGAACCGTGACCTCTCGGTGGATCCACACAGCGAACGGCACCCATAGGAGTGGACCGATCCCGGCCAGGACGAGCGCTGTGGCATTCACCCCCCCGACGATGGTGACCACGATGGCGAACAGGGCAGGGTGGCGCCAGCTGCTTGAGCGCAGCGCCCGCTGGGCCAGGCCGATGAGCCAGGGCAGAGCCGCCCAGGGCATGAGCAGCACCGAGAAGCGAGCGGCGTTCTCGAGCAGGTACGGGCTGTACATGTAGACCGCCGCAGCGGCCATCGCGCCGCCGCCGGTGACGCTGACCAGCCACCCCTCCGACCGGGCAACCGGTTGGGAGCCGGCGAGCCACCCGTCGGGGTCACCAACTGCATCCGGAGCCGATTCGTCGGCTCCCTGGTCGTCGCGCCAACCCAGGCTGCGCATCATGAACAGCACACCGGCACCGGCGGCGAACATGATCGTGCCCAACCAGAGGCGCTGAGCCACCCAGTCCGGCACGCCCAGCTGTTGGAACGCCCAGAACCAGGGTCCCATCGGGAACAGGTACCCGATGTTCTGATGGGTCACGGTTCCGAGGCCGATGTTCGGGTCCCACATGAAGGGAGCCCGTTCCAGTAGACGGCCGGGATCGAGGTAGAGGTACTGCTTGGTGTCGGCGACGACCCGTCCCCTGGCCGTCAAGAAGAGGGGAACGAACACTCCGACCGCCAGGATCGCGAGGCGGATCATCGACGGGGAGCGCAGCCGCGATCTCGGCGCGGATACGGCGGCCATGCGGGTGGGCGCGGTGGTCGCCGTCATCGCGTGGTCGACCTCATCGCCGGCCTCGCCGGCATCACTCGCGCGCGCGTCTGGCGTTGCGTCATTGATCGGCGCGCGGGCAGCGGCACCATGCGTGTTTCGCCGACCCGTGCGTTGATGGTCTCGAAGGGCATGCGCGGCTCGGTCAGCTCCATACGTTGTGCCGAAGTGGCCGCCTCGGCCCCTCGCAGAGGGCGCAGGTTATCCCGAGACGTGGGCGCCCGGTCCGCGCCAGTGCTTCACCCGGCGGGGGGCGTCGCCGGGGCCGGGTACTCGTACACCGACTCCTTCTCGTAGAACTTGCCGCCCTTCGACTCGCTGAGGATGTGAACCGTCGGGCGCCCGCGGAGCAGGGCGTTCACGAGATTGGTGCAGGCCTTGGCGTGAGTGAAGTATTCACCGTTCCAGACGAGGAAGATGCGGTGATCGCCGGCTCGGCGCAGCAGCTCGCTGGCGAAACGTCGAGGGCTGTGCTGCTCGAGGCGAGTCACGTAGTCCACCCAGTCCACCCGCTGCGGTGCCCCGAAGCGGGGGTAGGTGACCTGGCGATAGCCCTGACCGAGGATGCGCGCCACGGCTGGGCCGAGCTGATCGGGGCAGTAGGCCACGTAGTCACCACGTGATGCGTGCGCTTGGATCTTCTGCGCCGAGATCGCAGCTTGCGAGCGGTCGCTGGCCGCGGTGCGCACGACGCCGGCGGTGGCGAGCCCGAGCAACACGGCCATGGAGCCGAACAGGACGGGCCGGCTGCCGAGGCGCGAGATCCCCAGCGCGGCCAGCAGGATGAAGAACGGGAAGAACACCGCTGCATAGCGTGTGGCGTACGTGCTGTCGGTGGCATACCCGGCTGCAGAGGCGATCGAGATCGTCATCACCACGAGCAGAGCGAGCCTGCGACTCTCGGGTCGGGTCGTCAGGTCGAGCTCGATCCGGCGATCGTCGACACGCCGTCCGAACACGCCGATCAGGGCGAAGATCGCGAGGAACCAACCGAAGCAGATGGCCTCACCCTGCGGACCACCTCCGAAGTCAGCCAGTGAGGTCGTGATCAGATCGGGCGGGCGAACCGGACGCGCCCACGGGGTGCCCGTGTGGCGACCCTGATACAGCAGGCTCGGCAGCCACGGCACGAAGAACAGTGCTCCGACCCCCATCGCAGCCAGCACCTTGAGGGTGCATGCGCGTTCGTCGGCCCGGCCCTGCCGGTGGGCGCGCCGGAGCCGCACGAGCAGCCCAGCGCCCACGGCCGCGAGCAGCCAAAGGCTCCAGTAGTGCGAGAGCAACAGCATCGCGGTGATCAACGCGATCCCCACCAGGCGCGCCGCCGTGGGCCGCCGCAAGGCGTCCTCGCCTACCAGCCATCCGCCGACGACCAGGACCATGACCAGCGAGTACATCCTCGTCTCGGTGCTGTAACGGATGGCGAACGGCGAGATGACCGTGAGCGCCGCGACGATCCATGCCACCCGCTCGCCACCGATGCGCCTCCCGGCGACGAACATCAGCGGCACAACGACCACACCGAACAGTCCGGAGAGGGCGCGCACCGCCACGTCGCCCTCTCCGAACACGGTCATCCAACCGTGGAGGAGGAAGTAGTACAGCGGGGGATGTCCGTCGTGTCGGAGCGCTTCGGGGATCTGGCCGAGGGGCAGCTTGGAGATGTTCACGCTGAGGACCTCGTCGAGCCACAGCGGGGAGCGGGTCGCAAAGCGCAGACCGACGCCGGCCACCAGCAGCAACACACCCACCGCCAGAACGGGTGTACGCCACGGACCGAGAGCCCTGTCGGTATGTTGCGGTGCGGGACGGCTCGACGCGCTGTGGTCCGGCGGCTCGGCGACCTGAGGATCTTCGACGACTAGCAGGTCCTGGGTCATACCGCTGCGGGCCACAGCTCTGGACGTTAGTAGTTGCTCTCCGCCAGATAGGGGACGTGCGGCGCGATTCGGCACACACCGGGCTGGTGTCAGCGCCGACCGGCACCCGATTTCAGAGGAGCCGCTTCCATCGCTGGAGGGGCTTCTCCACGAGCTCCCAGCTGAGCGCCGCGAACAACAACCCCAGCCCGAGTCCGACGCCCAGGAGGAGCCACACGTTGGTATCGCCAGGCGAGGTGTGGACCCAGCCTCGCCACGTGCCGGCCGTCGACCCGTCGACGCTCGTGTTGGTCAGACCTGACGGCGTCCGCTTGATCCAGTCGAAGTGCCACAGGTACACCCCGTAGGACACCACACCCACCCAGGCGATGGGCCGCCACCGCAAGGCACGGCGCACGACGCCGCGGTCCTGCGCGCCGAACACCGCAGGCACGATCAGGGCTGCGGAGACCAGCGCCACCACGAGCTGGCGTTGCTGCCAGAAGAACCCGCGATAGCCGGTGACGAAGTCGGCCGGGCCGACCCGGTAGGCGTACCAGACGAACAGTGCGAGTGCCGCCGCCCACCACAGGCCCGGCATCCGCACCGCGCGTTCGGTGAGGTGACGGACACGCTCGTCCGAAGCCGCCCAGGCGCTGACCACGGCGATCGCCATCCCGGTGGCGAACAGGTCGATGTTGGTGGGCAGCCAGTCGAAGGACATGTCACGCCACGCCGGATCACTGACGGAGATGACGTAGCGGGAGACGAAACCGATCAGGAGCAACGCACCACATCCGGCCAGCTCGACGATTGGACGCGCCTCGCGCCGGGTGGCGGCAACCGCCTTGCGCATCGCCACCGCCCACACCGGGATCAACAGGTAGAACGTGAGCTCGGTGCAGAGGCTCCAGGCCTGCACGACACCGTGGATCACCGTGTGCCGCCAGTAGATCTGGACGAAAAAGTAGTAGCGCCACCAGTGTGGGTTCAGCGAGATGGCTCCGATGGCCCAGAAGAACGACAGCGCCACCCAATAGGCCGGGACGAGCCTGAGCGCCCGGCGCCAAAGGAACGAACGGGTCCGCATGGGTCGAATCCCGGCCAGGTGAGCCACCGCGAAGGGGCGGTAGATCAGAAAGCCGGAGATGACGAAGAAGACGGCGACGCCGCTGTCCATCACCGCCGCCGGCGTGGTGAGGAAACCAGCCCGATCGGCGCCCGCGGTGGCTGCAGCGTGGTGGACGACGATCATCACCGCGGCGAGGGCTCGCAGCCCCTCGAAGCACGGAAAATGAGGCCGAACGGCCCGCCGGGCGGTAGGTTCTTCGGGGTCTTGCGACGGCTTGACCCCGGCGCGCGAGGCACCGGCGGGCTCAGTGCCCTCCGGCGTCGCCTCGCCGGTGGTGGTCGTCACGGCTCGAAGTCTTCCATGTCACGACCCTCTTCCCGATCAGCCAGGACGGTACGCAACCCCATGTCCGATGCCCGGTCCGACCCGTCGACCGACCCCGCGCAGACCGCGTCCGATGCATCGCCACCAGATGCGTCACCTCACGAGATAGTGATCATCGGCGCAGGGCCCGCCGGCCTCACCGCGGCGTTCCAGTTGCACAAGCACGGCATCGCGTCCACGGTGCTCGAAGCGAGCGAAACGGTGGGCGGCATATCACGAACCGTGGAGATCGACGGCTGGCGCTTCGACATCGGCGGCCACCGCTTCTTCACCAAGGTGCAGCCGGTCAACGAGCTGTGGCACGAGGTCCTCGCCGACGAGGACTTCCTGATGCGGCCTCGCAAGAGCCGCATCTTCTACGACGGGAAGTACTTCGACTACCCGCTCAAGGCCACCAACGCGCTGCGCAACCTCGGCCCCGTGGAAGCGGTCCGCGTCGTCGGCTCCTATGCGTGGGCCCGGGTGCGCCCCCCGAAGGATCAGACCAACTACGAGGGATGGCTGGTCGCCCGCTTCGGCTGGCGGCTGTACCGCGCCTTGTTCAAGACCTACACCGAGAAGGTGTGGGGCGTGCCGGTGAGCAGCATGCCCGCCGACTGGGCCGCCCAGCGGGTGAAGGGTCTGACCCTCGGCAACGCCATCTTCAACGCGCTTCTGCCGAAGCGCAATCAGAAGGAGATCACCTCGCTCATCGAGGAGTTCCAATATCCGAAGTACGGACCGGGGATGATGTGGGAGGTCTGCCGGGACAAGGTCCTCGCCCAGGGTTCCAAGGTCGTCCAGGAGACGTCGGTGACCAAAGTCCGTCACGAAGGCGGGCGCGCCGTCGCGGTGACCGGTGAGGCACGGGGCGGCGGTACGACCGAGTACCCGTGCACCGACGTCATCTCCTCCATGCCCATCTCGCAGCTGCTCGAGGCGATGGACCCGCCGGTGACCGCCGAGGTGCGCCGGGCGGCCGAAGGTCTCGCCTACCGCGACTTCCTGACCGTGGCTCTGGTCGTGCCTGCCGACAAGGTGGCGTGGGACGACAACTGGATCTACATCCATGATCCCGATGTCAAGACCATGCGCATCCAGAACTTCGGCTCGTGGTCCCCCTACCTGGTGAAGGACGGCCGCAACGTCCTCGGTCTCGAGTACACGGTGTGGGAGAACGACGCCGATTGGAACGCACCCGACGAGCTGTTGATCGAGCGGGGAACTCGTGAGCTCGTTCACCTCGGGCTCATGGCGGCCGACGACGTGGAGACGGGCTACGTGGTCCGCCAGCAGAAGGCCTACCCGATCTACGACGAGACCTATCGCGACAACGTCGACGTGCTACGGCGCTGGCTCGAGGCCAACACACCCAACGTGCACCCAGTCGGGCGCAACGGCATGTTCCGCTACAACAACCAGGATCATTCGATGTACACCGCGATGCTCACTGTCGACAACATCGTCGAGCAGGCCGGCCACGACATCTGGTCGGTGAACGTCGAGGAGGAGTACCACGAGGAGAGGTCCGACTCGGGGTCTGCGGCCGGATCGTCAGGGACCGGCCGCGATGCACCGGTCCTCCCCCGGTCCGCCATCGACGCCGGCCGCACCTCACGCTCAGACGTTTGATCCTTCTCTGGAGACGTCCTGATCCGCACCGATAGCTGACTCCGGCTCGAAGCGGGACACGGTGGCCGCCGCGGCGATCACCAGCAGCGGTATCACGGGGACCTTGAACCGGGGATCGCCGAAGAACGCGAGCGGTACAGTCACTGTGACGAGGGCGGACAGAACGAGCAAGAGCGCAACCGGTCGGCCGCTCAACGTGAGCCGGACGAGACCGACGACGCTCACCAGCGCAACGATGACGTAGACCCCGTTGGCGAGGCGGCTCAACCACCGCCTCGCAGAAGGGGACAGCCAAGGGTCGGTCCCGTAGGACTGGACTGCCGTAAGCGCATCGTCGTCCGCCTTGAACATGTAGTACGCCCGCCGGGTGACGAGCCACGGCTCCCGGCCGAGGTGGTGCGCGATGTAGCTCAGCGCTTGGCGTGTCTTGAGACGATCGTTGCGAACCTCCGATCGAGTGCCGAACTGCACGCCCTCGCCTGAGTTGCATGCTTCGGTGAGATCGAAGGCGCCGTTTGCGCCCGGGTGGTGGCCGATGCAGAGGTTGTCACCCGTGTTGGTCGACAAAGGGATGAGCGCGTGCATCCGGACTGCGTTGCGGACGGTCCATGGCAGGATCAGCGCGAAGACCACTGCGAACGTCACGGCCGTCAGGCGTAGGGCGGTCCCCCATGAACGGGTGCTCGACCACCAGGCGATCAGGAGGACGGGGAGCACGGCGAGGGAGATGGGCCGGACCAACACGGCCAGACTGAACGGGACGGCCACGACGGCCACCCGTCGAGTGGAGAGCCCGGTCGCCCACGGCTCGGCCAGCAGCGCAGCCAGGAAGGCCAGGAACAAGAAGTTGTACAGGGTCTCGCTCAGGAGCGCTGCCGTGTGGAACACCAGGTTGGGGTAAAGAGCGATCCCAAAGGCCGCGAGGATCCCAGCGCGGGGAGACACAAGGCGACGGCCGATGACCGCCGCGAACGCTGCGGTCGCTGCCCCGAGCACGGCCTGGACCACGCCGGCGGCCAACGGCAGGGATCTGCCGAACGGACCGTGAGACTGGACCCACGCGATGACTCCGAGGAACCATGGGTAGCCCGGCGGGTAGTAGGCGGTGGGCTGACCGGTCAGCTCGACGTAGCCCTTGCCTCGAGCGATGCCTCCTGCGTAAGCGGCGTATCGGGCGGGGTCGAACAAGCCGAGCGGTTTGTGGTGGCCGGCATAGGACACCCAACCAAGCCGCGCCACCAGCGCAACGCTGACGGCAGCCGCCGTCCATCTCCAGAAGGAGTCGTGCGTCCAACGGCCTCGACGTGATCCTGGCCGTGCCGCGGCAGCCGGCGCACCGGCCGTCGTACCCGTCATCGGCGGGCGGTGACCCCCGGCCTGGCGAGCCGCGACGCCCGGGACTTGACCCCCCAGTAGGTGACCAGGGCCATCGATTCACTGATGATGCGCGCCGACATCTTGGACTTGCCGAAGGCTCGGTCGACGAACGTGATCGGGATCTCGACGATGCGGAGATCCGCCTTCACCATCCGCTGGGCCAACTCGGTCTGGAACGCGTAGCCGTTGGCCTGGGTGGTGGCGAACTCGATCCGACGTAGCGTGTCGGCGCGGTAGGCGCGAAACCCCGACGTTGCGTCGTTGATCCCCAGCTCGAGGAGCGCCGCCGTGTACCGGTTGCCGTACCTGGACAGCAGGCTGCGGTAGAAGGGCCAATTCGGCGTCGAACCCCCAGGCACGTAGCGCGAGCCGATCGTGCAATCGGCGGTATCGGCGGCGATCGGGGCGATGAGCCGAGGCAGGACACGCGGATCGTGGGAGAAGTCGCAGTCCATCTGCACGATCACGTCATAGCCATCGGCCAAGCCCTGGCCGAACCCGGCCCGGTACGCCGCACCCAGTCCGTCCTTGGATCGGCGGTGCATGACCTGGATGTGGCCGAGCTCGGCACCGGCCTTCTCGGCGAGGTCACCGGTGCCGTCGGGACTGTCGTCGTCTGCGACGAGGATGTCCACGTCTGGCGCATCGTCGCGCACCCGAGCCAGGAAGCGAGTGACGTTCTCGGCCTCCTGGTAGGTCGGGACGACGACGAGGGTACGCATCGGGCGAGGCTACTGGATCCGACTTCCCCGGCTCCTGTGGGCTCCGGTTGTCAGGTCGCCCGATGGCAGCGCCGATACAACGCGAAGATGCCGTCATAGTCCTTGGCCAGGCAGAACTCCCGGCGGACCACCTCGTTCGGGTCGTTGGGGCCGAACTTCTGGGAGTCGTTGTCCTCGACCCAGTGGTCCCAGACATGGGACAGCACCAGCCAGTCCGAGCGGGCGACCTCGCGAGCAAGACCGGACCCCTTGGCGTTGGCCACGCCCGGGTCCATCTCGATGTAGTACGTGGCCGGCGTGAGCTCGGGCATGAGGTAGTACAAGTACGCGTCCGAGTACGGCGTCTGACGCAGGTCAGCGGTTCCGACGAACAGCCGCTGTCCGGACTTGGCCTGTGCCGGCAGATCTGTGACGAGGCGCCGGGCTGCCTCGGCCACCGGTTTGCTGCCCAGGTAGAACACCCTGCTCCCCCGCTTGACCGGGTAGCCGTAGATGTCATGACCGAACGTCTGGTTGGTCAGATCGCCGTAGGTCCGGAAGGTGAAGTGGGGGATGGCGAACAGCAACAGGGCGAGGCCTGCCACAGCTCCGAGCACGCCAGCCTGGCGACGCACCGAGCCCCGGGGGAGGTGGCCGACCAGCTCAGCCACGACGGCCGGGAAGAACGCCAGCGGCACACAGCTCACCCACGACAGGTGGGTCGTATCCGGCCGCTGGAGCGCTTGGGGCATGAGCCCGAGTCCGAACATGCCGACGGCGAGCAGAACGCGAGGTCGCCATGCCGCCGGCTCGGCTCGGACCCGCCAGATGCCGACGACGACGGTGAGCAAGGTGACGACAGGGAGCAGGAAGAACCAGATCACTATCTGGTGCGGGCTCGAGAGAGCCGGTAACGACCAGTGGGGCACCCGCAGCTGGGCGACACCCTGCAGGGCCCCGTCATAGCCGTTCCAGGATGGCGGAACCGGGAGCGTGCGTCCGCCGCGCAGCTTGAACACCGGATCGAGCACCATGCCCTGGATCGAATGGCCTGGTCCTGCGGTTGCGAACTGGACGACGTAGGGCACCAGTCCGGCGATCAGGCCGACCCCGAGAGCCCGACATCGCGCCCACCCGAGGCCCCAGAGCACGACGCCGAAGCCGAGACCGATCGCCACAACCAGGTCGGGTCGGAACAACAGGGCGAGACCCGCCAGCAGCCCCGAACCGACGAGGGAGCGAAGGATCCGCCGCTCGCCGCGCTCCTGGCCTTGCATGACGCGCCGGCGAGCCCACAACCCGACGGCCAGCCCGGCCAGGCCCAGAGCGACAGCGCCATCCCAGGCGAGCGCAGTGAGCCCGATCGCCGTCATCGAGATGAGGACCCCGATCAACCCTGCTGAGGTGGCCGCCTTACGGCCCCACGGCAGTGCCAGTGCGAACACACCAAAGATGATCCCGAGCAGCTGCAGCATCCCGAACAACCGCTCCGATGCCAGGCTGACTCCAAAGGCCTTGAACCACCCGGCGAGGACCCAGAGGCTTCCCGGACCATAGAGGTGCAGGAAGTCGCGGTTGGGCAGCGCTCCCCGCAGCACCCGCTCCGGGAAGACGAGCATGAAACCCTCTTCCATGGGCGGCCCCTGGTATCTGAACAGAGCTCGGAGCGGGAGCACGAACGCGACCCCGACGATGAGGATCGCGACGAGTGTCCAGCGGTCCGACCTTGCTCGGCGATCGCCATCGGTCTGTTCCGCGCCGATCGTGGTCGCTCCGGCAGCCGCCTGCGTCACCTCGTTCTGCCGCACCTCGCCGCGGTCCGCGGGATCGATCCGGGTCATGCGTGCGCCGGCTCAGCCGGTGCGCCTCGATGAGCGGGGTGGGGTTCGGCGATCGTGGCCACCCATGCTTCCTGCTCGCCGGGTGGCACTGGATGGCGGCGCCTCAGCAGCGCGTCGACCCCGATGCCGGCCAGCACGACTATGGCCACCTCAGCGGGGGCACGGAAGCGGACCACCCCGTAGGCATACAGCGCCGTGACCGTGACCCCGGCGGCCTGGATGACCAGCGGTAGGACGCTGACCCTGCGCCGGCGGAGCACGACGAGCCCACCGGCGGCGAGTGGCAGGAGAGACCAGTAGCACCACAGGCCGAGCGTGCTGACCCATCGTGTGCGCCCCTCGATCTTGGACAGCTCGGTGTTCTGGAACGGCCGGTAGACATCCCACACACGTCCGACGCGTGCCGCGAACACAGCGGGCAGCTCACCGGGATGGTCCTTGGCGTACTCGAACCCGATGCGACGGTAGAAGCTCGCACGCTGAGACTCGTCGCCCGGCGGCTCGCCCTGCCTCTGACGCACGTCGTTC
>JBBSGQ010000056.1:0-12534 GCA_038253965.1 Acidimicrobiales bacterium
ACGCAGCTACGACGCTGCGCGATCTCTTCCGGCCACCGCATGGGTCCTCGGCCTGATCGGTCCTTACCATGAGGTGATGTGTTCATGAGATGTCGAACGGCCCGATCAGGCGCGTCCACGAGACGTGACTCGTCGCCGATAGAGCGCGACGCCGAACAACTGGGCGGCGGTCGTGATGACTGACGACCCGGCCACCGCGGCGACGAACAGCAGGCGGCGGTTGGTGGCGTGGAGAAAGGCGACTGTATGGATGAGCACCAGAACGACCAACGGGTAGGCGAGCCGATGCAGCGCCTTCCATCGTCGGCGACCCAGACGGCGTACCGACCGGTCATTGGACGTGACGGCGAGCGCGGCGAGCGGTGTCAGCGCGACGGCTCCGATCCAGGCGCCGATGCCGAAGCTGTCATGCCGGAGATTGCCGGCCGCGACTTGGGCGGGTTCGAAGAAGTACCGGACCACGTTGCCACCGAGGTGGTCGCCGAGCGAGAGCACCACGTGGACGGCCGAGGCCAGAGCTGCGCCGATGCCCACATCTCTGCGCAGGTCGGTGCTGACCGGGTTGGGTCGGTGGCGCGCAACTTTCAGTGGCCCGAGCAGAAGGGTCATGAGCAGGAGAGCGAACCCGGCGTACGCGCAGGCCAGGCTCCACTGCGCTCGGCCCGGAAGCCCGGGTTGCCATTGGCGGATGGCGAGCGCAGCGAGCAGCAGACCCAGGGTCATCGCCACGACGTGTTGTGCTCGTCGAGTGGCGCGCCGCCGGCCCCGCGATGGTCCGGCTGGCCGGTACCCGCGGTCGCGATGCCGGTTCGGATTCTCGGCCCTGGCCAAGCGTCGCATCGTAACTCCCTCGATGGGCACGATCGCCGGGCCGAAGCATCGCCCTTCCTCGCCGACGGTGACGCCCGATGAGGATCGGGTTCGTCGGTTTGGGCTACGCCGCCGGATGGCTACACGCGCCTGCGGCCCGCCAACTCGCGGGTGCCGAGATGGTCGGCGGGGTGGATGAGTCACCTGAGCGCCGTCGGAGCTGGACCGACAGCGGCAACGGTCCCTCATACGAGTCGCTGTCAGAGCTCCTGGAGCAAGCCCGGCCCGAGCTCGTGGTGATCGCGACACCACCTGGCTCTCACGCCGAGCTATGCGTGCAGTCGCTCGCCGCCGGCGCCCATGTCCTCTGCGAGAAGCCCTTCGTCGAATCGCTCGACGATGCTGATGCGGTCCTCGAGGTAGCACGCGCCGCAGGACGGATCGTGGCCGTGAACCAGGAGTTCCGCTACATGCCCATCTTCGCTGCGTTGGCCGATCAACTCGGCCGGCGCGACGTCGGGCGCCCGGTCTTCCTCCATTGCACGCAGTTCATGGATCTCGCGCCGTGGGATGAACCGGTTCCATGGCGGGCCGCGATGCCGGACCGGACGCTCTTCGAGGGAGGCGTGCACATCGTCGACTTGGTCTACATGCTCATCGGGCGCCTGCCGGTCTCGGTCGTCTCGACCCGATCGAGCGGCCTCGAGCAGGGCCGGGTGGCCGACGCCATTCACCTCGTCACACTCGACTTCGGCGACGGTCTGTTGGCCCAGATCACCATCAACCGCTTGTGCAAGGCGGGCACTCGCTACGTCGATCTCCGGGTGGACTGCGAGCAGGCATCTCTGCGCGCCTCCTACGGAGGCCGGGCGCTGATCCAACTCGGGGTCAAGCGCGGGCAGCGACCTGGACTCAGGGTGGAGGTCGGCTTGGAAGGCCTCGCCTGGACGGAGCGCGGACTTCGTCGGCGGGTCATTGCCCGCAACCCTCGCCACGCCGCACCGCGCGCCACTGCCGCTCTCTATGAGGATGCGATCGGGGCCATCTCGGCCGGGCGCCAGCTCCGCACCTCGGGGGAGGAGGCCCGCCAGACGTTGCGCATCATCGAAGCCGCCTACCGCTCGGCCGCTACCGGCGAACGGGTCTCGCTGGCGCCCTGACCGGACTCCTTCCTCCCCGAAGATCAGGGTCGACAGCGGGTGTGAGTGTCGGCTCGGGTCAAGTGGTGGGGCGACGGGCGACGGCCAGGAGTGTGTGGCCGAAGGGCAGCGTCCGACCTGGCCGGCTGAGCCACCGGGCCTCCAGCGCGAGCGAACCACCGAGAACACGCGCCCGTCCTTTTCCCTTGTCGGTCGGGATGCCGAGTCCCCCCGCCGCAGTGTCGTGCTCGCCGTCGTGGTAACCGTGGTCATGCTGACCGCCGTGGCCGCCGTGCCCGGCGGCTGGACGCGTGAGAGCCCCTCGCACGACGGCCGCGACGGCCGGGATGCAGTTGGCGTACGTGAGCCGTTCGACGCTGAGCCCGGCCTGTTCCATCTCGGCCCGGAGCGTGTCCGGCCGGTACATCCGCCAGTCGGGACGCTCGGCGATCCGGGAGCGACCGAACGCAGCGTTGGTACGAACCAGGAGCCGTCCTCCGGGACGCAGCAACCGGTATACCTCCTCGAGGGCTAGGCGGGCGTCTGAGGTGGTCAGGTGTTGGAGGACGTCCGAGCTGACGATCAGATCGAACGAGGCTGTGGCGAACGGGGTCGCGGTGACGGACGCCTGGGCGAGATCCGGTCGCGGCTCCAGCTCCCGACAGATGCGCATGGCATTCCAGCTGAAGTCGATCGCCGGGAAGGGACCGCGAGCCAGCTCCCGGAGCCAGTCGAAGTTGGCGCCCGTGCCGCAACCGGCATCGAGGACTTGGACCGGCAAGCGCACCGGTCCGAGGAGCCGGCGACTGACGTCCAGCATGCCGACCACCCACCAGTGGCGACCGGCGCGGGCGAGTCGGGTGAAGTAAGCACTGTTGAACTCGTCGGTCATGGAGCCAGTGTGTGCCCGCAGGAAACCGACAGGACGGATCGACTCACCGCGGCACGTAGTTCCCCACTCAGGACGCGCCGTCCGGCTCTGCCGGAACCGAGCCATCTGACTGGGTAGGTCGAGGCGGCGGATCGCGTTGCGGCAGGTGGGTGAAGGCGGCAGACGCATGACGGGCGACGGTTCTGGTCGGCGCGTGGTGCTCCGGTGTCACCTCGCCACCTCGGCCGCCATCTCCGCTCGGTACCACTCGACGGTCCGAGCGATGCCATCCGCAAGCGCCACTCGCGGGTGCCACTCGAGCAGGGAGGCGGCGAGGTCATTGCGGGCGAACAGATGGTCGAGGTCGCCGGCCCGGTTGGGACGAGCGCCGATCCGCAACCGCGCGTCGGTTCTGGCCAGTCGCACGATCAGTCGAGCGACGTCGACCATCCGGTGTTCCTCGCCGTGGCCCAGATTGATCACTGCGCCACCAGGGACAGTGCGCGATACGGCCAGCATGATCGCCTCGACCAGATCGTCGACATGCAGCAGATCGCGACCCTGCTCACCGCTCGTCATCTCGAAATCGACATCGCGGAGACAGCTGTCGATCAGGGCGGGGATGAAAAAGTCCGGCGACTGGCCCGGCCCGTAGACCAGGGCCGGACGAAGTGTCACCAATGTGACGGACGTGTGCGGTTGAAGCATCCGGCAGTAGTGGGTGGCGGCGACCTGGCTGGCCGAGTACGGCGAGACGGGCTGCTCCAACTGCGCCTCGTGATACGGGACCTGTGCTGTCCCGTACTCCTGCAGCCCGCCAGTGCGTACGACCACCCGCACGCCGTCCAGCTCGATGGCTGCCCGCAGCACGTTCAGCGTTCCGCGAAGGTTGACCTCGAAGCTCCGCTCCAGCGCATCCCAGCTGTCTTCGAAACGCCGTGCGCTCGTCTCTCCGGCGAGGTGGATCACCGCCTCAGGTTGCACCTCTGCGAACCGCTCCCGGACGAGGTCGGCGTCGGTCACGTCGAGCTCCGACTCGACGATCGAGCGGCGCACGTCGGCGAGGCGCGGCGAGCCGCGACGGCGAACCATGGCGTGCACGGCGGCTCCGTCGCGCACCAACCGCCTCGTCACGTGAGAGCCGATGAAACCCGCCGCGCCGGTGACCACGACACACCGGCCAGCGAACGCGGGGTGCGGGGCGGTCACTAGCCGACGATTCGAGGCTCCGGAATGGGAATGATGAACTTGCCCCCAGCCCGTCGGTACTCCTCTTGCTGTCCGAGGATCTCATCCGCGAAGTTCCACGCGAGGATCAGGAGATAGTCGGGCATCGTCTCCATGATCCGCTTGGGGGAGACGACCGGGATCCGCATACCTGGCGAGTACCTTCCTTCCTTCATCGCGTTGCGGTCGGCGAGGAACTCGAGGGTCTCAGGACCGATCCCGAAGAAGTTCAGCAGCGTGTTGCCTTTGGCTGGCGCTCCATAGCCAGCAACCCTCTTGCCTTCGCGCTTGAGGGCAGAGAGAAGGGCGAGCAGATCGTCTCGGATCTTGCGCACACGATGGGCGAGCGCGTCATAGGTCTGACGATCGAACAGACCGCTCGCCCTTTCGCGCTCGAGCCAAGCTTGTACCGCGGCCGTTTCGGGCGTGTCATCAGGTCGGCGCTGTGCGGACACGCGCATCGAGCCACCGTGGATGGGCAGCACCTCGACGTCGACGATCCGCATGTCGAAGAACCGGTAGAGCGCGGCCAGCGAGGTGACGCTGAACGTAGACAGGTGCTCGTGGTACACGGTGTCGAACTCGTTCTTCTCGACAAGCTCGAGGGCCTGGGGCACCTCCACGATGAACGTGCCCTCGTCCCCGAGCAGGATGGCGACCCCCTCCATGAAACCGTGGAGATCATCGATGTGGTTGAACGTGTTCGAGGTCGTGATCACCGTGGCGGGTCCGTACCGGTCACGCAACCGCGCCGCACAGTCCGCGTCAAAGTATTCGTTGACGACATCGATGCCCTTTTCGCGAGCCAGCAACGCGATGTTCGCCGCCGGCTCCACCCCCAACGTCGACAAGCCTTCGTCGGCGCACGCGCGAAGCAGCAGCCCGTCGTTGCAGCCGATGTCGACCACCACTGCATCGCCCGCGGCAGCGAACCGCTCGGCGATCTGGGCGGCGAACGCCTTGAAGTGCGCATGCATGGTGTCGCTGGCCGACGGGACGTAGACGTAGTCGTCGAAGAAGTCCGGCGGCAATTGGTCGGAGACTTCGATGACCGCACAGTCGAGACAGACTTGGCAATCGAGCGGGAACATCGGCTCGGGCTGCCCCAACTGGTCCTCGGTCAGGAAGGCGTTCGCCGGCGGGTGATCGCCCAGTGGGAGAAACGTATACAGATTCGTGCTCTTGCAAGCACGGCACGTCGTCATCTGGGGCAATCCATGCTCCTTTGGTCCACCGTCACTGTCACCGTGCCGCGACCGCGCGGAGCACATCCAGCGTCAGTTCGGCAGTCTGGTGCCAGCGTAGCGTCCGACCCCGCTCGTAGGCCTGGTGCTCGAGGTCCCGACGGAGGGCGTCGTCGCCCAGGACCCGCTCGATGGCGTCCGCCAGCGCCTGCTCCGAGAGCTCGTCCAGCAGGATGCCGTGACCGGCCACCGCCTCGGCCAAGCCCCCGCGGTTCGCGGCGATCACCGCCGTGCCGCAGGCCAACGCCTCGACCGTCGTCATCGACCACCCCTCGTAGAGCGATGGATGGACGAAGACGTCCGCCGCGTTGTAGATGGCCACGAGCTCTTGGTGGCTGGTGACCTTCCCGTCGGTCTGGACGACGTCTGCGCTGATACCGAGGTCGCTCGTCAACTCGGCCAGCGCCAGATCGGAGACGTTCGGACCGAACAACACGAGCCCGTGAGGGAAGCCCGCCTTGCGGACGCGTGCAAACGCGCGCAGCAGCAGCGGGATGTTGCGGCGGACGGAGCACTTGCCGACGAACAGCACGTACGGACGATCCGTGCCGAAGAAACCGACCCGGGCCGCGCTGAGCACAGATGCATCATCCAGTGGCCTGAACGCCGTGTCGACGCCCTGCGGAACCACGAAGATCCGGTCGTCGGGCACTCCGAGCAGTCGCCGGACGTCGGACCGCGTCGCCTCGGCCGGCACGATGACTGCGTCGGCCGAGCGGGCGCTGTGCCCGTACAGCCGGCCGTAGGTCTGCCGGTAGCGCCACGAGTGCGCCGCTCGGTCGATCTCGTTGACGCTGTGGGTCGCCACGACCATCGGGTACCGGTAACCCACCGGAGCCGTGTAGGCCGGGCAGAAGAGAACGTCGTGAGTCGCCGCGGGCCAGCGCAACCGAAGGTTCTCCCAGGGGATGCCCGGCATGTCCGGCCCCAGGACCTCAGGGCCGATGTTCGACGACAGGCGCAAATTGTCGAGCGAGTTGTCGTCGAGGGGCTGCCGCAGGAACAGCGAGACCTCCTCGGCGTCAGTCAACATGTCGCTCCAGTACCGGAGCAGGTACTCTATGTAGCGACCGACGCCCAGACGCTGGCCCGCGAGACGGTGCCCGTTGAACGCGATCCTCACGTCGACCCGTGGGGCGCCGCGAACGTCATGAACTGCTCGTGGACGTAGTCCAGCTGTGCGGCGGACAACCCATGGTGACAACCGATGAGCATCCCGCCTCGCATCACTGCGTCGGCGTTCGGGTAGCCGTCGGATGCCTCGTGCCGCTCGATCTCGGCGAAGGCCGGCTGGCGCAGGATGTTGCCGGTGAAGACGGTCCGCGTCTGGATGCCGTGCCGTTCGAAGTGGATCTGCAACGCCCGCCGAGTGAACGGCGCGGCATCGCGAACGATGAGCGGGAAGGCGAGCCAGCCGGTCCGGGAGTCGCCGATCTGGCGCGGAAGGACGAACCACTCCTCGTACGCCGCGAAGAAGTCGCGCTGTCGCTCGAAGTTGGCGACCCGGGCTTCGATGTTGGCCTCAAGGCGATCGAGCTGCACGAGACCGAACGCCGCTCCGACCTCCGAGGGTTCGAGGTTGTAGCCGATCCTCGTGAACATGAACTTGGCGTCGTACGCGATGCCGCCGACCTCGACGTTGAGGCGGTTCTCGAGGTTCTCCGAGTCGTCGAACAACGACGACGTGCGCCCCCAGCTCCGGAGCAGCTTCGCCTCCTCGAGCCAGTCGTCCCGGTTGACACACAGCATTCCGCCGTTGCCCGCGCAGTTGATGACGTGGGAGCCGTAGAAGCTCGTCGTGCTGATGTCGGACCGGGTTCCGGTGCTCGCACCGTGCAGCGTTGCGCCCAGGGTGTCGGCTGAGTCCTCGACCACGGCAAGGTCATGGGCATCGGCGAACGCAGCGATCGCATCCCAGTCCGGAAGGTTGCCGATGAGCGAGGGGACCATGATTGCTCGCGTCTGCGGAGTGAGCAACGGCTCCAAACCGGCTACGTCGATGTTGAATGTGTCGGGTTCGACGTCGGCGAATGCGGGCACCAGGCCGCCGCGAACGAGAGGGGCGACGGTCGTGGCGAAGGTCAGCGCTGGCGTGATCACCTGTGAGCCTCGGGGTAGCCCGAGCAGTTCGACCGCGAGGTAGTTGGCGCTCGAGCCGGAGTTGACCATGATGCCGTGTTGCTTGGCGAACAGTTCCGCGATGCGATGCTCGAACGATCGGACGCTTCTTCCCATCTTGGTCGATGCACGCAACACGTCGATGACGGCTGCTATCTCTTCCTCCCCGTGGACCGTCTGTCCGTACGGAACACGCATGCCGCCGGCGAGGTCGGGCATCGGGGTCTCGGCGGTCATGTGGCTGGCACCGCGCGACAGCGGGTCTCGTAGTCGCGGAGCTGTCCGGCGACCAAGCCCGCGGCCGACTTCGCGTCCTCATCGAAGCTGCGGTACCAGTTGACGGTGAGCTCCACCGCCGTCGGGAGTGGGACCACCGGTTGCCATCCGAGCCGGGCCCTGGCCTTGTGCGAGTCGAGCTTGAGCACTGCCGCCTCGTGGGCCGCTGCGGGATCGGATTCGAATCGGACGGTGGCCCGATCCCACGCGGCGTGCACAACGGCCGCAACCTCGGCCACCGAGACCGCGTCGCCGGGCATCGGTCCGAAGTTCCATGCCCCCGCGAGTGGGTCTCCTTGTTCGACGAGGGCGCGGCCGAGCACGAGGTAGCCCCGCAACGGGTCGAGCACGAACTGCCACGGACGAATGCCCTCCGGGTGGCGGACGACTGTCGGCCGGCCGGCCGTCGCCCCTCGCATGAGGTCGGGCACGAGCCGGCCCTCGGCCCAGTCGCCACCACCGATGATATTTCCCGCCCGCGCTGAGGCGACTGCTGCGGGACTGTCGGAGAAGAACGAGCGCCGCATCGCGGAGGTCACCAGTTCCGCACAGCCCTTGCTGGAGCTGTACGGATCATGACCACCCATGGGCTCGTCCTCGCGGTACGCGTGATCGATCCCTCGGTTCTCGTAGCACTTGTCGCTCGTCACCACCACGACGGCTCGCACCGTCGGCGCGTCACGGGCCGCTTCGAGTAGGTGCACGGTGCCCATCACGTTGGTCTCATACGTCTCGGCCGGCGCTCGGTAGGACCGGCGAACCAGGGATTGCGCCGCCAGGTGAAACACGATCTCAGGTTGGGCCGCCCGCACCGCCGCGCCGAGCGCCGGCCCGTCACGCACATCACCGATGACGGACTCCATCCCGTCTCCGATCTGCGCCACGTCGAACAGGCTCGGTCGGTCCTCCGGCGGAGCCAGTGCGTAGCCGACGACGTGCGCTCCGATCGACTTCAACCATGCGGTCAGCCAGGCGCCCACGAACCCGGTATGCCCGGTGAGGAACACCCGCTTTCCCCGGTACCAACCCGCCAGTTCGTGGTTCACCGTGCGAGCCACGGCGCAGAGCCGGTGTCCCAGAGCTCTTCGAGGAGCTTCTTCTCGCGAAGGGTGTCCATCGGTTGGAAGTATCCATCGTGCCGAAACGCCATGAGCTCGCCCTGCAGCGCGAGCTGCTCCAGCACGTCTCGTTCGAGCGAAGACTCGGATCCCTCGATGAAATCGAGGACCCCCGGTTCGAGGACCAGGAACCCGCCGTTGATCCAGTCAACGCTGGTCTGGACCTTCTCGGAGAAGATCGACACTCGATCGCCGTCGAGTTCGAGGGCACCGAAGCGGGCAGGGGGGTGAACCGCGGTGACCGTGGCGAGCTTGCCGTGCGCTCGGTGGAACGCCACGAGCGCGGTGATGTCGACGTCCCCGACGCCGTCGCCGTACGTCGCCATGAAGGTCTCGCCGGCGAGCAGGTTTCGGAGCCGTAAGAGACGTCCGCCGGTCATCGTCTTGGCGCCGGTATCGACCAGATGCACGCGCCAATCGGGCGCGCGCTGTTCCACAATGGTTCGTTCGCCGCTGGCCAGATCGACGGTCCAGTCCGAGTGGTGATGAACGAAGTCACTGAAGTACCGCTTGATGACCTCTCCTTTGTATCCACACGCGACGATGAACTCGGTGAACCCATGGCCGGCGTAGATCGACATGACGTGCCACAGCAGGGGGCGGCCCCCGACCTCCACCATGGGCTTGGGTCGAGTCGACGTCTCTTCGGCCAATCGCGTCCCCAGGCCGCCGGCAAGGATCACTGTTTTCATCTCGGGACCTGGCGACGGACCGGCCACCGCGTGGAGCCTGGGGCCAGATAGGTCACAACCTGGAACAAGAGCCCGAAAGCTACCAGCGTCGAGTAACGGCATCGTCCGGTTCGACCTCGCGCCCAGGGAGCCAAGATGTGTCCCGTCGAATTGTTAGCGTGCGGATCAGTGGCTGCGACCGCGTCCGTCAATATGGTCCATCAACTGAAGGCCACCATCGCTGGGCTCAAGCCGCCCGTGTGGCGTCGGGTCTTGGTCCCGAGCGCGATCACGCTTGCTCGGCTCCACCGGGTACTCCAGGAGATGTAATGCCCGTGCGACGGCACCGGCATGGGCGCAGTAGATCTCGCCGAAGACACCGGAATCGCCGATCCGTACGCTTTCCATATATGCCGCGTCGCTCTCATTCCCCCACTCCGTCACCACCGGCGATGCTACGTGCGAGGACGGAAAGAGAAAGAGAGACCCATGGCTGAGCACGTCGTTGAGGTTCGTGTACCAGGCCGACCCACACGGCGTATCACCGTCAGCGCAACGTTGGATGTCGGCCGGGAGTGCGACGGAGTCGAGGTCGAGGACTCTGAGGTGTCGCGCCGCCATCTTCGTCTCTCTCCTGAAGCGGGAGCACTCACAGTCACCGATCTCGGAAGCACCAACGGCACCGAAGTGAACGGTGTGCCGATCTCCGGACCCACATATCTCCGCGCCGGCGACACGGTGACGCTGGGTTCGGTTGAGATAGTGGTGGTGGCGGCGTCGGCACCGGCTCCCCCATCCGAACCTCCCACGCAGCATCGAGACGTCGCCTTGACGCCTCCCGCGGTGTCTGGAGTGGCGCCCCCGCCCGCTTCAGCTGCGCCCCCGCCCGCCCCACCGACCCCGGCGACACCACCGACCGGGGATGAGGCGTCCGTTCCGGTCGCACCCGCCGCGGTCGGTACCGACCCGGTGGGGCGTGCCCCCGACCCCCGGCCTGTGTTGGACGAGCTCGAGGCTCGGGAAACCGATACAGCGGTGATCCGGTATCGGCCGGGAACAGCCGGCGAGCAGGCCGCTCCCGGGATCATCCACGCCGTCAACCGAGCCCGTCGCCGTCTCGCCGGGTTCGGATCCGAGCCGTGGGGCGTGCGCCCTCAGGTATGCCTCGTCGATCCCTTCCCCGATCCCGAGCATCCCGGCCAAGTCGTCACCGACGGCGCGATCGTCGACGCCAGCCGGGGAGAGATCTGGCTGGTGACGACGCCCGAGTCGGCGCCCGAACCCCTGGAGCGCCCGCTCGCGCTCCTCTTCGGCAACAGCCTCCCTGCCGGTGCCGACCTCGAACCGCTCCTCGAGGGCTACGGGCTCTGGTTGGCCGAGCCGCCCGACGCAGACCCTCAGCTGCGGACCCTCCAGCTGCCTGCGCTCAACGTGGCTGATGGCGAATTGGGCTCGGCGATGCGCTTGTCGTTCGTGCGGTACCTGATCGACAGGACCAGCCGCAAAGATTTCGTGCGCATGTTGGCGTCGGCCCAGGCCGGGCGACTCGACGCAGCCGCCCAAGAGATCTACGGGCTGGGAATGTCCAGCCTGGAGGATGCTTGGCGCCAGAAGCTGGAGAGTGGGCCGCCGGACGTGAAGACCGGCCGGTTCCTGCGTCTGACCCTGCGCTATCTGCGGCCCCACGTTCGCCGTGAGGCGGAGATGTTCATCTACATGCTCCTCGGGTTGGTGTTCACAACCGTCTTCCCGTTCGCCTTCCGGCGGCTTCTCGACACGGCCATCCCTAGCGGCGAGTTCTCGCAGGCGTTGCGAATCCTCGGCGTGCTGGGCATTGCTTTCGTCGTTTCGCTGGTGGCAGGGCTCCGCCGGGCGTACCTGGCTGCTCAGGTGAGCGGCTCGGTCGTTCGCCAGCTCCGGGTCGAGATGTTTTCCAAGATGCAGGCGCTCTCCTCCGGTTGGTTCAGTCGCCATCAGCAGGGCGACGTCCTGTCACGCATGTTCTCTGACGTCGGGGCCCTGGAGCAGGGATTGTCTCAGACGCTGCGGGAGGGCTTCTTTCAGGTGCTGTCGCTGGTCGTCTCCGCGATCGTCTTGTTGACGCTGGACCTGCGCCTCGGACTGATCGTGCTCGCTGCGGCGCCGCTGATCGGTCTCACCTACAAGGCGATGGCCAAGGGTGCGCAACGTCGAAGCCTGGCCGTACAGGAACAGACGGGCAGCGTGCTCACCAATGCTGCCCAAAACTACGACGCACAGCCTGTCGTCAAGGCCTTCGCTCTCGAGGCCCGGGAGATCGGTCGGTTTCGCCGTTCGTCTGACCAGCTCTACAACTCGGAGGTGCGGCTCCAGCTCTTCGGTGGACTGTTCGCTCTATCGGTCAACATGATCGTCACTGCCCTGCGCATGTTCATCCTCGGTTACGGTGCCTGGCTGATCCTCCATGGGGACCTGACCGTGGGCGGTCTGGTGGCATTCATCGGTCTCATGGGCGAGGTGTTGGGCCCGGTCACCGTGCTGACCGGCATCGGCCAACAGATCCAGGCCGCCACCGGCGCGCTCGTGCGGATCAACGACGTCCTCGAAAGCGAACCTGAAGTTGGTGAGGACAAGGGGGCCTCAGCCCTTCCGCCACTCTCCGGGGAAATCCGCCTGTCAGGGGTGGGGTTCTCGTACACGCCGGAACGGCGCACACTCGGCGGGATCGACGCCGTCATAGAGGCCGGCCAGCGAGTGGCCTTTGTCGGGCCCACCGGCGCCGGCAAGTCCTCGGTGTTACAGCTGCTCATGCGGTTCTACGACCCTGACGAGGGCCAAGTGCTGTTCGATGGCGTCGACACACGCCAGGTCACCCTTTCTTCGCTGCGCGGCCAGCTCGGCGTGGTGTTCCAGGAGACGTTCTTGTTCGACGCCTCCATCGGCGAGAACATCGCCATGGGCTCGCCCGGGGCGACCGAGGCCCAGGTCCAGGACGCCGCCCGAGCGGCGGAGTTGCACGACTTTGTGACCACCCTCCCACGCGGGTACGAGACGCTCGTCGGTGAGCGTGGCGGTCGACTG
>JBBSGQ010000057.1:0-12526 GCA_038253965.1 Acidimicrobiales bacterium
GTCGAGGGGGCAGAACGTGATGTCGATGTGGTACAGCCGTTCGTCGACCAACTCGATCGGCCGCACCGGCGCACCGGTCAACCGCGACAGCTCGGTGGCGGCTGGTAGATCGGATCGAGACCGGTAACCCGACAACAACACGCCGCCGAACGGCAAAGCGTCGCCCGCTCCTTCGTGGCCGAGGGCGGGTGGTAGGCGGTCGATCGCGAATCCGTTGGCCGCGAACCAGGCGGCGAAGATCTCCGTCTCGGGTTGGCGTTGGGGGTACCGGAAGTGGCTGGGCACGAACTGGTCGCCGTTGACCACACCGGCGTTGGCGGTGAAGACCATGTCAGGCACCGAAGGGTGCTGGCTCATCACCTCGACCACGGCCCCGGCATCGCGCATCGTGGCCACCAGCGCTTCCCACTCGCTCAACGCCTTCTCCTGATCGACGCGGACCTCGGCATGCATCCACGGGTTGATCTCATAGAGCACGCCGAAGTGCATCGGCGGACACATCAGGTAATGCCAGCCCCACGGCAAAGCCGACGGACTTGCCGCAGCCGACCGCCCGGTCTCGAGGTGCATCAATCGCAGTCGAGCGCGTCGGCCAGCTGGCGCAGCAACGAACCGACGTCGGTGACGATGCCGTGGGTCTGGTGGCTGCCCCGATCGGCCAGCTTCGTGACGACCGCTTGGTTGATGTCAACGCAGAACGTCTCGACCCGACCGGGCAGGATGTTGCCGGTGGCGATCGCATGCAGGGTGGTGGCCAGCATCATCGCCAGGCCCACTGTCGGCACCAGCTCGCGCATCCGGTCGGCGGCGACGACGACATCGGCGATCGTGTCGGGGAGTGGTCCGTCGTCGCGGATCGAACCACCGAGGACGAACGGCACGTCGCGGCGCACGCACTCGAACATGACGCCACCTCCGACATAGCCGGCCTCCGAGGCAGCGGCGATCGAACCGTGGCGGCGGACCTCGTTGATGACCCGCAGGTGGTTGCTGTGGCCGTCCTCGGTGCCGGCGCCCGACGACACCGAGATCCCGAGCGAGGTGCCCAGGACGTTGGACTCGATGTCGTGGGCGGCGAAGCCGTTGCCGGCGAACAGGAGGTCGACGTAGCCGCCCCGTATCAGACGAGCCAGCTCGGGCGCACCGCCGGTGTGGACCACTGCCGGGCCGCAGACGGCGAGCACGTCTTCACCCCGCGCCTTGGCCGCTCGGATGCGGTCGGCGAGGGTCGCCACCAGCAATGCCTTGGGCTTCTCCGATGACACGTCGGAGTCCATGAACGCGAAGGCCGAGACCCCTCGAGGCTGCTCGGGTGCGCGCACCCGTACCCCTCTCAAGCCGATGGCTATCAGGTCGCCGGGGGCCACCTTGTGCATGGGGATCGTGGACACCTGGGGCGTTCCGTGTGGATCCACGACGAGCAGACCGCAATCCATCTCGGGGTTGGCGACCGGGACCCAGCGACCGTGGAGGCGGATCTCGGTGTCGAGGTTCGTAGTGCTGTGGAATCCGGCGGGCAGGACGCCGGCTGTGTCGGCCGCCTGCAGGTCGGCATCCTCGACCGATGTGGGATTCACCCCGTGGACCTGCAGCAACTCGGCGATGCGCTCGATGTCGTCTGCGTCGCGCGCGGTGATCTCGATCTGTGCGCGGCTGGTATCGGAGGCGGTCCGGCCGATGTCCACGTCGAGGAGGCGATAGTCGGCACCAGCGTCGAGGATGAGATCGAGAACCTTGGCCAAGATGAGCGAGTCGACGATGTGGCCCTCGACGACGAACGATTCCACTGCCGTCATCGCAGCCCATCCTTGTCGCCCGGGACGATCATCCGGGCTCGCGGGCCGCCTGGTCGTGAGTGAGCTCGTCCGCTCCGACGGTCGGCGTCGGCCTCAGCCCACCGCCTCGGTTGTCGTACACGTCGCGGATGATCACCTGCAGCACGCCCGCCGCGGGGATCGCCAGCAGTGCGCCCAACAGACCGAACAACTCCACTCCGACCAAAACGCTGACCAGGATCCCGAGCGGGTTCACGTTGACCGTGCGCGCCATGACCGTCACTTGCAGCACGTGGTTCTCGAACTGCTGATATGCCACGAAGAACACGATCGTGGCGACACCGCCCGGAGTGGTGTGGATGAAGGCGATGCCGAGGGTCGGGAGCGCTCCGAGCGGCGCGCCGACGAGGGGGATGAGGTCAGCGAAGGCGACCCACAACGCGAGGACCTCGGCGTAGCGCACGCCGGTCACCAGGAGGAAGACATAGGTGGCTGCGCCAGCGATGAGGCTGATCAGCAGATTGCCGGCCATGTAGCCACTCACCGCCTTTGCCGCGTCGCTGGCCACAGAACGCACGCGTTGTCGGTGTCGACGCGGCACGAGGTTCAGCGCACCCCGCCCGAGGAGCGGTCCCTGCAGGAGCATGAGAACGGTGAGCACCATGACCGTGATCGCGGCCACCAGGCCGTTGAAGATCCCGCGCACCACTGTGAAACCCTTGGAACCGAACGACTTGATCGAGTCCTGCAGCGGGCGGCTGTTGCGCTTCACGTAGTTCTCGAGCTTGAACCGCTTGACCAGATGACCGGCAGTGCCTCGGCCCCGTCGAGCGTCGCGCAGGTAGTGGGGGAGGTCGTCGGCGAACTTCTGGCCTTCGCTCACGAGTGGCCTGACGAACACATAGGTCAGCCCGGCCAGGATCACCAGTCCGAGGACGAACACGATGGCGGTCGAGAAGCCGCGGCGCATATGGGTGCGGTGCTGCAGGAAGTCGACAGCCGGTGTGAGCACCACTGTGAAAAACAGGGTGACGATGAGCAGTGTCACTATGCGCGAGAGGTGGAACAGGAGGTACACCGAGCCGGCGAAGAGCGAGGTCACACCGAGGACGACGGCGGTGATCGTTACCACCCGCCGGGTGTCCACCGGTTGGGTGCCGGGCCGCCGCTCGGGCTGGCCTTGATCGTTCATCGCCGCTCGACCGTACCGGGTCGACCGCCTGGAGCAGGCCATCGGTGTCCTCCCGTCGGATCCGACCACTACCATCCCGAGCCCATGGGCCAGCCGATCGTCGTCGTCGAGAAAGCGTCCTCCAACCCGGGCGTGGTCCGCTTCGAGACCAACCGGGCGCTCACCGGGATGGGCCATGAGCGCTACCGAAGCCTCGACGACACGGCCGGCACCCGCCCGCCCGACGTCTTGGCGCACCGCCTGTTCGAGCACGGCGGCATCGAGGCGGTGCACATCAACGGCAACATCGTCACAGTCGATCTCGCGCAGGGACACGCCTCGACCGGCCTGAAGGAGGTGATCGAACACCTCTACCTCTTCTACGGTCCTCAGCCAGAGGAACCCGAACCTCAGCACCCGGTTGACTCCGAGCTCGAGAGCGGGGCAGGCGCCGCCCCGGAATCAACCACCGACCCTGGTGAAGTGTCTGCTCCCGAGGTCAGTGCGGAGGAGGCACCGGGTCGGGGTGGCGCCGAGGAGTCGGGTACCACGGCGTCGGCCCCAGATGCTGAGACGCAGCTCGAAACGGCACCGGATCCGCCCGACAGCTCTGGCGCGGCGGATTAGCGGGTGAGGGCGGCCAGCAGCGGCCGACGACGGCCGCAGACGGCGCGGCGCTGGGCCTGGACCATCGGCGCGACGACAGCGATGTTCCTGGTCGCGACGGCAGTGCTGCTGGTGGTCGGTGGCCGACCGGAGAAACCGGCCGCCACGCGAGTCCTGGTCGCCGGGGCCGGCGACCCTTCGGCGGTCGCCGCCATGTCCGATGGCGGCTTCCGATACGCCGAACGCCGCACTGGCCGAGTCCGTCAAGTCGACAGGCGAGGCCGACTGAACGCGCGTTCCGTGGCGAGGGTGGAGGTCCGTGCGAGCTCGGGTCAACGGGGCCTGCTCGGGCTAGCGATCGATCGACAGGGCGCCACCTTCGCTGCTTGGACCCGGAGGTCCGATGGCCGGCTGGTGGTCGGCCAGGTGGCGCCGGGGCCGACCCGGCTCGTCTGGGAGGGCCCGATCAGCGCGACGTTGGCCAATGGTGGGCACCTCGTGTCAACACGCGATGGTCGGCTGCTCATCGGCATCGGTGACCTCGAACGGCCGGATCTCACGGCCAGGTCCGCGTCACCCAACGGCAAGCTCCTGCTGCTCGACCCGCAGCGCGAACCGACCCAGACCCCCCGAGTCCTCACCGCCGGCTGGAACAACCCTTTCGCGTTCGCCTATGCCCCGGGCAACCAGCTCTGGGTCGCTGACAACGCGCCGGGTCGGCGACCCGAGCGCATCACCCGTGGCGACCTTCACCACGCGCCGGTCGTCACAACCGGCGCGCTCCGCCCGATCGCTCCGTCCGCCCTTGTGTCCCTCGGCCACCACCGCCTCGGTTTGTGCGGCTATGTCAGCCGGGTGATGCGCGAGGTGCGCATCGGCGGTGATCGGCCCTCCTCACCGGGACGGGTCCTCGTCCAGAGTTGTGCGATCGCCGCTGCGGTTCTGTCCGACGGCCGGGTAGTGGTGACTGACGACCGAACTGTCCGTGTCACCGTCGACCCGTTGCGCTGATCGACCTCGAGACGGTGGCCCCGGCACCGGCGGCCACTGAGCGGCAAACTTGCTCCGTGAACGACGAATCGACCTCCGTCTCCATCGCGTTCGTGTGTGCGATGCCGATGGAGCTGCGGCCACTGGTCAGGAAGCTCTCGCTGCACAAGACCCAGATCGGGGGCGTCACCGTCCACTCGGGAACGCTCGGCGGTCGAAAGGTCGCCGCCATCGTGACGGGGATGGGGACCGACCTTGCTCGCGCCGCCGTTGTTCGACTGCTCGATGCGGCGGCCGTCGAGCGGGTTGTGGTGGTAGGGATCACCGGTGCCGTCGACAACGTCACGCCACTCGGCACGCTCGTCCTGCCCGCGATCGTCGTCAACGGCGCAACTGGTGGCGAGCATCGTCCGAGCCCGCTTGGCGACGGTGCACAGCACGGCAAGATGTGGACGACCGACGTGCTGCTCACGGGCGCAGACAGGATCGCCGATCTGCGGGCTCAGGGTGTCGTGTCACTCGACATGGAGACTGCGGCCGTCGCCGAGGCGTGCGAACACCGCGACATCCCCTGGTCGGTATTTCGTGCGATCAGCGACCGCGCGACGGACGGGAGCGTCGATGAGGAGGTGTTCCGCCTGAGTCACCAGGACGGAACCCCGAACGGGCCGGCGATCGCCCGCTTCTTCGTGAGGCACCCAGGACGCCTCCCCCGTATGGTCCGAATGGCCAGGGCGGCCAAGCTCGCGACGGAGACCGCGGCCGATGCGGCGATCAGCGCCTGTTCGCACACCGAGGCCGGCTGACCCGGCTCAGATGAGGCTAAGGCCGCCATCCACCGCCAGGACCTGCCCGGTGATGTAGCTCGCCTCATCGGACAGCAGGAAGCACACAGCAGCTGCGATCTCCCAGGCCGTGCCTTGTCGGCCGAGCGGGACCGGGGTGCGCTCCCGAGACGGTCGTCCCCGTGACGCCCAGCGGCCGAGCGGTGTATCGATGAGACCAGGGGCGATCACGTTGGACCTGACCCCGCGCCGGCCCGCCTCGAGAGCGACGTGACGAGAGAGCCCGTGCACTCCGGCCTTCGAGCTGTCATAGGCAGGGAGCCGGCTGCCGGGTTGGAGGCCGGCGACCGAGCTGATGAACACCACCGAGGCTTGGTCCGACAACACGCTCAACGCTTCCTTGACGACCATGAAGTGACCGCGCAGGTTCACCGCGAACGTCGCGTCCCAGTCGGCGACCGACGTGCCGGTCAGCCCTGCCCCGCGTCCGATGCCGACGTTCAACACGAGGCCGTCGAGACCGGGCGCCGCCGCCTCGGACACGATTCGGGCGCAGTCGTCTTCGGAGGTGACATCGCCGGCGACGACAGTGGCGGCACCTCCCTCGCCGGTGATCCAGGTCGCGGTCTCCTCAGCAGCAGCTCGATCTCGGTCCGCGCAGACCACCGCCGCCCCCTCGGTCGCCGCCCGTACCGCGATCGCCCTTCCATTGCCCACCGGGGCATCGGGGTCGTCTGAAGGTTGGGTCCCCGCGCCGACGACCAGCACGCGCCGACCGGCCAACCGGCCGGCTCGGGTCCCGTCAGCCATCGAAGCCTGCGACCCCGGGTTCTCGCTGCACCCCGAGCGAGCGGAGGGTGAACGACACGAGGTGGTACTGCCCGACCACCATCGGCACCTCGATGAGCTGGCGTTCGTCGTAGCGGCCGGCCAGCTCCTTCCAGGTGGCGTCGCTGATGCAACTGTCGTCGTGGAGCTCGTCGGCGGCACGGAGGAGGACGGCTTCGAAAGGATCCCAGGGGGGTGCCTCCGGCCCCTCCTTGATGCGTTCGATCTCCTCGTCCGACAGGCCGGCGGCCTGGCCGATCAGCACGTGCTGGCCCCACTCGTAGTCGGACTGGCACCGCCACCCGGTGCGCAGTACCAGCAGCTCGCGCTCCCGAGGGGGGAGCCGACCGGACAGCAGCTTGCCGCCGAAGGGAAGCCACCGGCGGAACAGCCCAGGGTGGCGCACGAGGGTGGCGAAGATGTTGGTCGCCGGACCGCCGGTTCCCGCCTGCGCGAGCAGCTCCCGAGTTTCCTCGTCCTGATCCTCGGGCTGGAGCGGCGGGATCCGAGGAGACGTGGGGGTCGACACCAAGGACACACTAGGCATGAACTGTTGAGCGGCGGTCTCCCGCTCAAACCCCGGTCGAGCTGGAACGGGGTTGGCAACGGGTTGCACCGGCTGAGCAAGGAGTCGACGCACAGGTGTCGCGGTGCAGGTGTCCTGGAGCTCACGGCTCGGAGTCAGTGTCCGTCGTCTTCGATCCGCTTCCGACGCAAACCGCGGTCTACGTTTCGTACTCAATGAACGGGGGGCACGAGGAACGGACCCTGCAAGAGGTGGCCGACGAGCTCGGCGTCCATTACATGACCACCTATCGGTACGTGCGTCTCGGCATGTTGCCGGCCCGCAAGGTCGGCTCGACGTGGCGGATCAAGGCCTCCGACGTGACAGCGTTCCGCGACAGCAAGGGAACCCGCGAACCGGGACGCGCCAAGAGCTTCGATCCATCACGTTGGGTGGGAAGGCTCGAGGCTCGGCTCCTGGCGGGTGATGTGAACGGAGCGTGGTCGGTCCTCGAAGCGGCACTCGCGTCGGGCGCCGAGGTCGACCAGCTCTATCTCGATGTGATCAGCCCAGCGCTCGTGTCGATCGGGGATCGCTGGGCACGCGGCGAGATCGACGTGGCCGATGAGCACCGGGCCAGCGCGGTCACTGGGCGTCTACTCGGCCGGCTCGGCCCTCGGTTCACCCGCCCGGGCCGTACCCGAGGCTCGGTGATACTCGGCGCGACGCCAGGCGATGTCCATGGCCTGCCGGTGGCGCTGTTGGCCGACCTCGTTGTGGGAACCGGTTACGAGGTGATCGATCTGGGGCCCGATGTTCCGGGCGCGTCGTTCATCCATGCAGCGCGCCAGGCGGCACGGCTGGTCGCCATAGGTGTGGCGGTGACGACGCCGGGCCTCGACGTTGCGGTGGCTGCAACTGTGGACGGTCTCCACCAAGCTGTGCCAGGCGTCCCGGTGGTGGTCGGCGGAGGTGCCATCGCGGACCGCGATCATGCGGACCGGCTGGGAGCCGATGCCTACGCATCCGACGGTCGGGCGTTCGTCGCCATGCTGCACCGACTCGGTCAGCAGGGCCGTGTGTCGGATCCATAGCTGGGCGAGCAGTCCCGCTTGCCCTTGTCGAACAGGTGTTCGATACTACCGAGATGCCCATTGATGCTCCTGCGGACCGGCTGGCGCTGCAAGCCCTCGGCGACCGGGCCCGGCCCCACAACCTGGCCGAGGAGCGGGTGCTGCCGGTCCTGCCGGCCATCGGCGGGTTGGTTCCGGGTACCGGGTTGCAGCGGGGAGCCAGTGTGGCCACCACGGGACCAGCTGCGAGGTCGCTCGCCCTGGCCCTCGTGGCCGGTGCATCAGCCGGGGGCTCATGGATAGCTGTGGTGGGCATCCCCTCCCTTGGTTTGCTGGCCGCAGCCGAGCTCGGTGTCAACCTCGAGCGGACGGTGTTGATCGGGTCTCCCGAACCGTCGGCATGGGGCACCGTGGTGGCTGCATTGCTCGACGCGTTCGAGGTGGTGGTGGTCAGTCCGGAGCATCGGATCCGCCCCGCCGACCAGCGCCGTTTGCTGGCCCGCAGTCGCGAGCGCGGTGCGGTGCTGGTGCAGGCCGGTGGCCGTCCTGATGCGTGGCCCGAGGCTCCGGAACTGCGGTTGACGGTGGTAGCCCAATCCTGGCGGGGACTGGGGTCGGGTCATGGCCACCTGCAAGCCCGCCGGGTCACCGTCGAGGTCACTGGTCGGCGCCAGGCTGCCCGGGCCCGTCAGGTGGAGCTCTGGCTGCCTGGTCCGGATGGTCGGATCGCCCTGGTGGTGACATCGTCGACGACCCCCATCGCTCAGCCGGTCCTCGCCTCGGCTGTTCCCCTCCAGGAGGTCGGGTGATCCCCCGTTCCCGAGCCGGATCTGTTGTACAGGCGGTCCCGGACGGGACCACCTCCCCACGTAGTTCACGAGAGCCGGAGGCCGAGCGCACGCTCGTGGTCACGTGCCCCGACTGGCCGGTGGTGGCGGCCGGCATCCCGGTCGGCGAGCCGGCGGTCGTGCTGCATGCCAACCGGGTGGTGGCCGTGTCACAGGCGGCCCGTGAGGTCGGTGTCGTCGAGGGACTGCGTCGCCGCGAGGCGCAGGGACGGTGCCCGGAGATCACCCTCGTCGACCATGACCCCGCACGCGATGCGCGTGCCTTCGAGCCGGTGGTCCTCGCCCTCGAAGCGCTCACCCCTCGTCTTGAGGTCACTCACCCCGGCACGTGCGCGTTCGCCACTCGGGGCCCGTCGCGTTACTTCGGTGGCGACACCGCGTTGGCCGAGCGGGCCGGGTGGATCGCCACCGGGGTGGTCGCGCCGAGCGGCACCGCCCAGGTTGGGGTGGCCGACGGTGCGTTCGCCGCCCATCTCGCGGCCCGCCAGGCCGAGCCCGATGAGCCCGTCGTGGTCACCCGGAGGGGAACGCCTGCGTTCCTGGCCCCTCACCCTGTCGACACGCTCGTCTTGATCACCGACCGGAACGATCTGGTCGACGTGTGGCGCAGGTTGGGTCTACGCACGCTCGGCCAACTGGCAGCCCTCGACCCGGCCGACGTGCTGGCCCGTTTCGCCAATGATGGTGTGATCGCTCACCGTCTGGCCCGCGGCCTCGACTCTCACCCGCTCGATGCCCGCCGGCCGGCTCCCGGTCTCGAGGTTTCCGCCGAGCTCGATCCACCGGCCGAACGGGTCGACACCGCGACGTTCCTCGCCAAGTCCCTGGCTGATTCTCTGCACGAGGGGCTGGCCCGTCGCGGCTTGGCCTGCACCAGGGTCGTCGTCGAAGCCGAGACCGAGCACGGCGAGACCCTCGTGAGATCGTGGCGTCACGAAGGGACGCTCAGCGCAGGTGCCATCGCCGATCGGGTGCGCTGGCAGCTCGACGGTTGGCTGTCGGGCGCGGTATCCGTGCGTCCCACCGCCGGCATCAGCCGTCTGAGCCTCATACCCGATGAGGTGGTGTCGGCCCGAGGCCGCCAACTCGGGTTCTGGGGCGGTGAGACCCTCGTCGACGAACGGGTGATGCGCGCCATCGCCCGCGTCCAGGGTGTGCTCGGCATCGATGCGGTCACCGTGCCCGAGCGCCGGGGAGGACGCAGCCCAGGAGAGCAGGTGGCCCGGATACCGGCCGCAGCGGTTGACCTCACCGCTTCGCGCCCGGGAGCCTCGCTCGACGCGGTTGCTGGGCCGTGGCCGGGTCGGGTGCCGACTCCCGCTCCGGCCACCGTGCATGTCGAGCCTCTTCCCGTGGAGGTCGTCGACGCGTACGACCGTCCGGTGGGTGTCACCGGTCGTGGGACGGCCACCGGGGTGCCGGCCAGGGTGGCGATCGCGGGGAGGGGTTGGGCGCCGGTCACTGCTTGGGCCGGCCCGTGGCCGGCCGACGAGCGTTGGTGGGATCTTCGCCGTCACCGTCGTCGGGCGCGCTTCCAAGTCACCCTGGCCGACGGTGCCGCCCATCTCCTCGCAGTCGAATCCGGTCGCTGGTGGCTCGAGGCGACGTATTGACTCGACACGATGGGCAACCGAAGACGATACCTATGCGTCGAGTCGCAGTACGCCGACGTCAGCTGCTGTCCGCGCCCTTTTCCACTGCGGGCGTCTCGGGGTGGCGGCCGTTGGCCTGACCGTTGCCGGGGCTGTCAGCGCGACCGTTGGGTCCGGAGCCGTTGCTCCCGACGCCGAACCCGTTAGCTCCCGACAGGAGGTTGCGGGCCATCTGCAGACCGGTGACACCCTGGCTGAGCGCTTGGGCCAACACATCGGAGAGGCCCTGTGCGCCGTTCAGCAGGATCATCTGGTCCACGTCGCCGAACGGCTTTGCTGCCGCCTCGACGATGGCTGGCCACTGTTCAGCCAATTGCTGGCCGATCACCGCGTCCTGGTTCTCGGCCAGCGCATCAGCGCGAGCCTTGATGGCTTCGGCGGCCGCCATGCCCTTGGCTCGCACCGCTTCACCTTCGGCCAAACCCTTGGCCTCGGTTGCTGCGGCCTCAGCCTGGCCGATAGCCCGGGTGGACTGCGCGCGCGCCTCCGCCTCCAGCTTCACGTGGTCCGCTTCGGCACCTGCGGCCAATCGCACCCGCTCTGCTTCGGCACCAGCGGTGACCTTCACCCTTTGTGCATTTGCCCCCGCTTCGAGCTCCGTCTCGGCCTTTTTGGCCTCGGCGCCCGAGATCCGGGCGTCGCGCTCCGCTTTGGCCAGCGTGGTCTGTTGGTAGGCCTGCGCATCGGCTGGCTTGCGTATGGTTGCCTGAAGCCGTTGCTCTTCGCGTTCGGCCTCGAGCTCGGCCACCTTCGTCTCCTGGACGACCACCTCCTGGCGAGACCGTGCATCGGACAACGGGCCGGCCTGCTTGGCCTGCGCCGCAGCCTGGTCGATCTCGGCCTGGTACCCCGCCTGCTTGACCTGGCTGGCGCGACGCGCCTCCGCCTTGAGGGCGTCGGCCTCCTGCTCGCGTTCGGTCGCCTCGCGGTCGGCGGCCGCCTGGGCGATGCGGGCCTGGCTCTGGACGATGGCTGCGTGGGGACGACCGAGGTTCTCGATGTAGCCAGTCGGATCTTCGATCTCCTGCACCTGCAGCGAGTCGACGATCAGACCCAGCTTCTCCATCTCGGTGCCCGATGATTCCCGGGTGAGCTGAGTGAGCTTCTCCCGGTCTCGGATCATCTCCTCCACTGTCATGTTGCCGACGATGGCCCGCAGGTGACCGGCGAAAACGTTGTGGACCCGCAGGTCCATCTGCGCCTGCTGGTCGAGGAAGCGTCGGGCGGCGTTGGCGATCGACGCGAAGTCGTCGCCCACCTTGTAGATGACCACGCCACGGATGCCGAGCGGGATCCCCTGGTGGGTGACGCAGTCGATGGCCAACTCGGCCTCGCGAAGGTCGAGTGAGAGTCGCCGCACCGTCTGGACCCCGGGGATGAGCAGCGTGCCCTTCCCGGTGATGATCTTGAACCCGAGACTGTCCTCGATGTCGTCGGTCGCGTGGTTGTGCCGCAGGCCCGAGATGATGAGCGCCTCGTTCGGCTCGGCCACCCGCCACATCAACTTGAACAGGATGAGGAACAGGAGGATCGCTCCGAGGGCGATACCGCCAATGATGTACATGGATGCTTGCACCTCTTCGTGCGCTACAGGGGGGTGACGACGACGGTGCGGGGTGGAAGGTGTTCGATCACCAGCACCCGGGTGCCGGTGACGATCTCCTCGTCCTTGTCGTTGGCGTAGGCGTGGAACGCCTCAGTGCCGCCTCGGACTGGGATCACCACCTCCCCGATCCGGCCGGGGCCCACCCGGCCGGTGACCCGACCGGTCTTGCCGACGAGCCGATGATCTGCCATTCCCACTCCGTTGTCTTCGTTCCTGCCGCTCGGCGGCGCACGCGTGCCGATCGGTCGACATGAGCTTGCCCGCCTTTTGGGCCGTTCGCGCATCACAGTGGCCACAAACCGCCATGACCGTCTGATCGAGCTCGCGACCGGTCGGCGTTCGGTCGGGTCAGAACGCGCTCCCCAAGCGCCCGACCAGCGCAGCGGTGATGCCAGCACCCCACGATCGAGGCGGGGTGGGGTCCTTGTCCGACCGCTGAGCATCATGGTCTGCTTGCCCCCGGGTGAACCTCCGGAAGGGTGGCAGGTGAAAAGGCTGGGAGCGTCGACGTTCATCCACCTGTGGTGGATCCGTCGTCGCCAGGTGTGGAAGTCGGCGCTGGCCCTTGCCTTCGTCTTGGCCCTCGTCGGGGGCGTCGCACTTGCCGCAGTTGCCGGGTCCCGGCGGACTGCGTCGGCATATTCGGCGTACCTCCGGTCAGCACGAATCAGCGACATCGCGGTCAAC
>JBBSGQ010000058.1:0-12458 GCA_038253965.1 Acidimicrobiales bacterium
GAACAGCCGGGCCGGGTCTTCGGTGATCATCTGCACAGCGCGCTCGAGCGCCACCAGCTTGCGGCCCCGGATCATGTCGCCGAGAAAACGGGTCGTGTACGGCGCGCCGCACATCCGATCGAGGTGGGCGCCGGCATCGGAGCCTCCGAGCATTGCCCGGGGGTCGGCCCAGACCTCGCGACGGAGCGCCCAGCTGGCATCGTCACCGTCCGGTGGGATCGGCCACAGGATCGTGCGCAACTCGTCGGCCAGGACGATGTCCACAAGCGTCGCGAACGGGTCCTGTCCTCGTTCTGCGGCGACTTCGGCCACGACGCGACCCTTCAGGCCCGCGTTCGCCTGACTGTAGGTGTCTCCGATGACGTAGTTGGCGAAGTCGGCCAACCGTTTGAACACGCCGGCCTCGGGCGAGGCGGCGCGCTCCAACATGAACTGCTGCGTATCGGGATCGGCCAGCCTCGCCATCCGCTCGGGAATGGGCAGACCAAGGATGTCTCCCCAGCCCGGGATCAGGTGAAGTCCGCAGAACGTCCGGAAGCTCATGTTCATGGGCACCAGGACCGGCATCGTGAGCGCGACGATCTGTCCACCGGCCGCCTCGGCAGCGGTGCCGGCCGACAACTGGCGCGGAACGCGTTCGGGTTCGCGGGAGTCGACGGTCAAGACGTTCCAGTTGATCGGCCGCCGGGCGGCGACGGACATCGCGATCAGCAGGTCGATCTCGTCATCCGCGAACTGATCGAGGCAACCGTCGACGATGCCCTCGAGCGTGGTGCCTTCGTGGCGTCCCACTTCGGCACACAACGCGAGCAGCTCTTCGCGGTCCGCCCACCGAGAGGCGACCGGCTGCCCATCGCCGTCGGAATGCGTCCGGGAACGAGTGGTCGACAGGCCGAGACCACCGGCCTCGATCGACTCGGCCAAGATCTCGACCATCGCCGCGAGCTGTTCGGGGTCTGCGGCAGAACCGATCGCGGCCTCGCCCATCACGAACCGCCGCAGCGCGCAGTGCCCGACGAGGAAGCCGGCGTTCACACCGATGTTGCCGTCGAGCCGGCCCAGATACTCAGCGAACGTCGTCCAGTCCCAGTCCACGCCGCTCTCCAAGGCGGCCAGAGGCATGCCTTCGACCTGGGCCATCATCCTGCGGGTGTAGTCGGCGTCGGCATCGCGGATCGGGGCGAGCGTGAACCCGCAGTTCCCGCCGATCACAGTTGTGACGCCGTGGACGTTGGAGGGCGTCGCCACAGGGTCCCAGAAGAGTTGGGCGTCGTAGTGCGTGTGCGGATCGACGAAGCCGGGCGCGACAACGAGTCCTGTCGCGTCGAAGGTCTCACGGGCCTCCTCGTCGTTCGCCCCGACGACCGCGATCCGCCCGTCACGTATGCCGATGTCACCTACGACTGCGGGCGCGCCCGTGCCGTCGACGATGTTCCCTCCACGAATGAGCTGGTCGAGCATGACCCCAGTCCCCCGGCTTCCATCGAGAAGATCTGACGAAGTGTCAGATTTCCACTTCTCAGAGGAGGGAGCCAAGTCGGCACTGGGCTTCGTCAGACTGCGGCGGGGACGGCTTGGCTGACTGTCATCTTGCCGGGAAGGAAGATGAACCACCGAGGCTTGTAGGTCAGCTCTGTCGTAACGCCTTCGCGAACGGCGAAGGTGGCGCTGGCCTTGTTGATCGGCAGGAGCCCGAGGTACTTCCAGAACACCGTGACACGGTGCTGACCCGGCGTCGTTGGGAAGGTCGTGGTGGACCACGCTCCTTGCAGCGCCTGACCATCGATCTCGACGGTGGGCTTGAACAACAGCATGAAGAAGTTGAGGAAGAGGATCTTGGCGGTGACCGCGATTGCGGTCTGCGAAGGATCTGGCACGTGGCGCTCCTGGTTGAGAGACCGCAAGTCGGTCTGAGGGATGACGGAGCGGCCCGCGCCGGAACAGCGGAGGTACACGACTCGAGCTCTGCCGTCGGTATCCCGATCGACTGGCCGAGTGAGATCTAAAGGACCACACCCCCGAATGCGGGCCCGATCAGAGGCGATCCACGATGGCGCTCGCGAACTCGCTGCACTTGACCTCGGTGGCACCGTCCATCTGGCGGGCGAAGTCATACGTCACGACCTTGTCGGCGATGGTGGCCTCCATGGCTCGGACGATGTCGTCGGCCGCGTCCTGCCAGCCGAGATGCTCGAACATCATGACGCCGGAGAGCAACACCGAGCCGGGGTTCACCTTGTCCTGGCCGGCGTACTTGGGGGCCGTGCCGTGCGTCGCCTCGAAGATACCGTGGCCGGACACGTAGTTGATGTTCGCACCGGGGGCGATGCCGATCCCGCCCACTTGTGCAGCGAGCGCATCGGACAGGTAGTCACCGTTGAGGTTCAGGGTGGCGATGACGTCGAACTCAGCCGGACGGGTGAGCACCTGCTGGAGCGTGATGTCGGCGATGGCGTCCTTGACCAAGATCTTGTCGCCCGGCTCGCCATCACAGTCGTCCCAACCGACCGCGATGTCGGCGAACTCCTCACGCACGAGCTCATAGCCCCAGTTGCGGAACGCACCCTCGGTGAACTTCATGATGTTGCCCTTGTGCACGAGGGTGACGCTCTTGCGGTTCCGAACCTTGGCGTAGTTGATCGCGGCCCGGATGAGCCGCTTGGAGCCCATCTCGCTCACCGGTTTGATCCCGATGCCGGAGCTCTCGCGGATCTCCCACCCGAAGTTCTCCTGCAGCAGTTGGGCGAGCTTGCGCGCGTCGTCAGTGCCCGCCTCGACCTCGAGGCCGGCATAGATGTCCTCGGTGTTCTCCCGGAAGATCACCATGTCGACCAGCTCCGGGCGCTTCACCGGGCTGGGTACGCCGGTGAAGTAGCGCACCGGCCGGAGGCAGACGTAGAGATCCAGGATCTGGCGCAGGGCCACGTTCAAGCTGCGGAAGCCGCCGCCGATCGGCGTTGTGAGTGGTCCCTTGATGCCGATCAGGTACTCGCGGAACGTGTCGACGGTGGCTTGCGGCAGCCAGTCTCCGGTCTCGTCGAAGGCTTTCTGGCCGGCCAGCACCTCCTTCCATGCGATCGTCTTGCCGTGCTTGGCTGACGAAGAGTCGAGAACATGCTTGGCCGCCGGCCAGATGTCGACGCCCGTGCCGTCGCCCTCGATGAATGGGATGATCGGCTCGTCGGTCACGTTGAGGGAGCCGTCGGAGTTCGCGGTGATCTTGTCGGCCATGGGTGCGGACCTTACTTGCGGGACTCCGAGGGCCACACGGCCCGTCAGCCGGCGAGGACCCCCCAAAGGGCTGCATAGGAACCGCCGGCTTCGAGGAGCTGGTCATGGGTGCCCATCTCGACGATCCGGCCGTCGTCGAGCACGACTATGCAGTCGGCACCGCGAGCCGTCTGCAAGCGGTGGGCCACCACCAGCGTCGTGCGACCGGCAGCGACCACACCCATCGCCTGCTGCACCCGAGCCTCGGTGGCAAGGTCGAGGTTGGCAGTTGCCTCGTCGAGCAGGAGGATCGCCGGGTCGACGAGGTGGGCCCGGGCCAGGCACACGAGTTGGCGTTGTCCCGACGACAGCGACCGTCCCCGTTCGGTGACCCGGTGCCGGTAACCACCAGGAAGCGCGGCGATGACATCGTGGGCCCCGACGGCCCTGGCCGCCGCCTCCACCTCTGCGTCGCTGGCGGACGGACGCCCGTAGGCGATGTTGTCGCGCATCGTGCCTGAGAACATGAAGGGCTCCTGAGGCACGTAGCCCAGTCGGCGTCGGTACGTGCCGAGGTCGATCTCGGCGAGCGGCACGCCGTCGATCAGCAGACGGCCGGCCGTGGGGTCGTGGAAGCGAGCGACCAGCTTCACGATCGTCGACTTGCCGGCGCCCGTCTCCCCGACCAGGGCCACGGTCTCGCCCGCGCTGACCTCCAGATCGAACCCCCGCAACGCCTCGTCTCGCGCTCCGGGGTACCGGAAGTGCACCCCTTCGAACCGGATGGCGCCGGAGACCGGGACCGCCACGGGGTGCTCGGGCGGCGGCACCGAGGTGGGCGTGGCCATCAGTTCATCGATGCGGACCGTGGAGGCACGAGCCTGCTGCCACGTATCGAACACCTGCGACAGTTGCTGGATCGGTGAGAAGAACTGATCGAGGTACAGGATGAACGCGATGAGGGCCCCGGCGGTGAGCGTCCCACCCTGCACCAGCCGGCTGCCGACGCCGAGCACGACGACGTCGGCCACCGCCGACACGAACAGCACGAACGGGAAGTAGAGGGCGACGAGGCGCTGGGCGTCGAGGCGGGCATCGAGGTACTCACCGCCGAGCTGACGAAACGACTGCGCATTGCGCTCCTCGCGCACATAGGCCTGAGCGACGCGCACCCCTGAGAGGCTCTCCTGCAGATCGGCGTTGACCGCGGCTATGCGGTCGCGCGCCCGGTCGTAGGCCTTGCTCGACGCGCGGCGGAACCACCAGGTCGCGGCGAGCAGGGGCGGCACGATCGCGAGCACCGCCAACAGCAGGCGCCAGTCGATGAACGCGAGGAGTACCAGGACGCCCACGAAGCTCAGGATGCTCACGATCGCGTTGATCAGGCCGGTCTGCAGCAGTTGCGACAACGCTTCGACGTCGGTGGTCATGCGGGTCATGATCCGGCCGGCCATCTCGCGGTCGTAGTAGTCGACCGACATGCGCTGGAGATGGGCGAAGATCCGGATGCGCAGCGCGTACAGGAGCCGCTCGGCGGTGCGACCGGTCTGGCGGGTGTAGGTCCACGTGACTGCCCAGTCCACGAGGGCCACCGCCAGGAACGCGAGCGACGCGCCGTACAACGCGTTGGTGGAGCGACGGGCGACACCTTGGTCGATGCCACGCCGCACGAGCAGCGGTCCCGCGAGCGTGAGCAGCGTGTCGAAGGCAACGAGGCCGAATCCGATGCCGAGCGGTCGGCGGTACCGACGCAGGTACCGGCGCAGGCGGAAGCGGGGATCCGCTGCCGCCTCTTCGACCGTGTCGATGTCGGCATCGTCATCGGCCGGTGGCAGGGCCGCCAGGGTGGCCAACAGCTCAGGCGTGGCCGCCAAGGCCATGCCCCAACCTCCACCTCCGCCGCCTCCGCCCCCGGGAGGACCGATCGTCCCCGGAGCCATCACCCGTTCGCCGGCTCCATCGACATCAGCGGGCACGGGCCACGCCGAGGGGGTGATGCCGGCCACTGTCTCGAGCGGCTGCTCGTTGGCGAGGCGGGGATCCGCCTCCAGCGTGTCGCCCGGACCGGCCAGCAGCGCCCGGTACAGCGGCGACGAGGCGAGCAGCTCCTCATGCGTGCCCGACGCGACGACGCGGCCAGCGTCGACTAAGACGATGCGATCGGCCAGCCGAAGGGTGGACCGGCGGTGCGCGACGAGCAGGGTGGTCCTGTGCTCCATGACCTGGACGAGCGCGTCCTGGATGTTCTGCTCGGTCGCGGCGTCGACCGAGGAGGTCGCGTCGTCGAGGATCAGCACCCGTGGGTCGGTGAGGACTGCTCGAGCGAGGGCGACCCGCTGACGTTGGCCGCCGGAGAGTGTGAGCCCACGCTCCCCGACCGGCGTGTCATAGCCAAGCGGCAGAGCGGAGATGAACTGGTGAGCCGCAGCGACGCGCGCTGCAGCCTCGATCTCCTCGTCCGAGGCGTCCGGTCGGCCATAGGCGATGTTGGCCCGGACGGTGTCGCTGAACAGGAAGCTCTCCTCGAACACGACGCCGACCGCGCGGCGCAGCTCGTCGAGCGCGAGCATCCTGACGTCGATGCCGTCGAGGGTGACCGCACCTTCTTGAACGTCATAGAAGCGCGGCAGCAGCAGCGCCACAGTTGACTTGCCCGAGCCGGACGCGCCGACGATGGCCACCCGCTCCCCCGCGGCGAGACGGAGTGAGAACCCGGCGAGGACGGGCTCGGCGCGGAGGTAGCCGAAGCTCACGTCGTCGAACACGACAGCGCCGACCGATGTGGCCGCGGTCCCATTGCTGCTCGCCGGGGTGACGAGCAGCTCGGGGTCGGTCGGATCGACGACCAGCGGATTGGAGTCGAGCAGCTCGAGGACCCGCTCGGCGCCGGCTCGCGCCTGCTGGCCGACGGCGATGAGTGCGGCCATCATCCGGATCGGAGCGACGAGCTGGACGAGATAGCTGGAGAACGCGAGGAACGTGCCGAGCGTGATCCGGCCGTGTATGGCGAGCCATCCGCCGAGGGCCAGGGTCGCCACCTGAGCCAGCACGGGTACCGCCTGCAAGGCCGGCGTGTACCGGGCTTGAACCCGCACATTGCGAACTCGCGAGCGGTAGAGCGCACCGGCGGAACTGGTGAGGTCGGCGAGAGCCCGGTCCTCCTGCCCGAAGCCCTTGACGACGCGTACACCGCTGACCGCTTCGTCCACGACCTGGGCGACGTCACCCGCCCGCTGCTGCGCGTCCCACGTGGCCGGGAAGACCTTGGTCCTCAGGCTGAGCGCTACCCAGGCGAGGGCCGGCACCGCTACCAGCGCGACGACTGTGAGAAGCGGCGACAAGATCACCATCACGACCAGCGACACCACGACCATCACGAGGTTGCCGGCGGTGATCGGCAACAGCGAGAGCATGCCTTGGAGCAGACCGACGTCGGAGCTGGCGCGTGATACGAGCTGGCCGGTCGACAGCTCGTCGTGGCTGGCCAGGTCGAGCCGCTGCAGGCGCTCATAGATCGCGTTCCGCAGATCGAACTGGACGTCGAGCGCCACCCGGCCGCCGATGAAGCGCCTGACATAAGCCATCGCGAAGCCGAACACGCCGGCCGCCAGCAGCAGGGCCAGCCATGGCCACAACTGTCCCTGGTGACCGCCGACGACCCGGTCGACGATCACCTTCTCCACAACAGGCGTCAGCCCGGTCACGACCATCCCCGCCACCGAGAACCCGAGAGCCAGCCCGATGTTGCGTCGATGTACCGCCAGGAACGGCCACAGTCGCCGGATCCACCCCCCGGTCCCCGGGGGCGCGGGCTCGATGAAGGGCGATGCCGGCCGGTCCACGGCCGGAGCGTATCGACGGCCCCGTCGGTTCAGGACAGGGCGCCCTCGGGGCCGATGCCGAGCTTGTCGTAGATCTCCATGATGGAGTTCGACCGGTTCATCGCGTAGATGTGCACACCCGGCACGCCGAGTTCGAGCAGCTGAGCGATCAGGTCGGTGGCCACCTCGACGCCGAGCTGCCGGGTGGCTTCCGCGCCACCGTCGACCGCGTCCATCCGCTCTTGCAGCCATTGGGGGATGGCCGTGCCGTTGATCGCAGCCATCCGACGCGTCCCGCTCACGCTGATGAACGGCATCACCCCGGGCAGGATCGGCTTCGTGCAACCGAGGTCGCTCAGCTCATCTACCAGCCGTCGATAGTGGTCGACCTCGAAGAAGAACTGGGTCATGCCGAAATCGACGGCCGCCAGCTTCGTCGCCAGGAACCGACGATCGGTCGCGCGGTCGGGGGAACGGGGATGGATCTCGGGGAAGGCTGCCGCGGCGACCGAGAAGTCCCCGATACCCCGCACGAGGTCGACCAGCTCCGTGGCGTAGGTGAAGTCGCCACCAGCTTTGGATCCGTCGGCCGGCGGGTCGCCGGCCAGGGCGAGGATGTTGTCGATCCCGGCCGCTCGGTACCCGTCGAGCAGGTCGACCAGCTCGGCTCGGGTGTGACCGACACACGTGAGGTGCGGCATGGCCGGGAACGGCTGTTCCCGGTTGATGCGCACGACAGTTGCCCGGGTCGGTTCGCGGGTGACGCCGAGCGCTCCATAGGTGACCGACACGAACGACGGCTCCAGCGTGGCCAGCTCGTCCACTGCGGCGGCCAACGTCTCTGCACCAGCCTCGGACTTCGGCGGGAAGAACTCGAACGACCACGTCGGTCCCGCGGCCAGCAGATCGGCGATCCGGGTCATGGGCCAGGAAGGCTACCTGCCGCGTTCTCGACGCAATAGCCGCAGGGGCGCTCGGCTATTGCGTCGAGTTGGACGACGGTCCGAGCGCCCGTCGCTCGGCTGCTTCGACCGCGTTGCGGAAGAGCATGGCGATGGTGGTGGGGCCGACGCCGCCGATCCGGGGTGTGATCCAACCAGCCACCGCTTCGCATCGCTCGTCGACGTCGGGCAGGAGCTTGCGGCCCTCGTAGCGGACCCCGCCGCCGATCACCACCGAACCGGGCGAGATGTGCTCGGGCTGCAGGATGCCGGGCACGCCGGCTGCGGCCACGACGATCTCGGCTCGCTTGGTGTACCTCGGCCAGTCCGGCACGCCGGTATGGACGACGGTGACGGCGGCGTTGGCCGTCGGACGCTTCAGCGACAACAGCAGGGCCAGCGGTCGGCCGAGGGTGAGACCACGTCCGAGGACGCACACCTCCCGGCCGGCGACCGGGATGTCGTAGTGGGCCAGCAGCGCTTCGATGCCAGCCGGTGTGCACGGGACGGGACCAGGGAGGCCGAGCGCGAGGCGGCCCATGTTCAGCGGATGCGCGCCGTCGACATCCTTGTCCGGATCGATCTCGAGCAACGCGGCTTCATAGTCGATCTGGGCGGGGGTGGGATGCTGGACGAGCATTCCATCGACTGTGCGATCGGCGTTGAAAGCTCGGATGGCTGCGACGAGGTCGGCCTGACCGGCATCACCCGGCAGGTGGACATGGGGAGCGCTGAAACCGATGGTCTCCGCCATCTCCTGCTTCATGCGGATGTAGCCGGCGCTGGCGGAGTCATCGCCGACCAGGATCGTCGCCAGGCCGGGCCGGTGTCCGGACGCGACCAACGCCTGGATCCGCGGACTGAGCGCAGAGAACACCGCGTCCGCGACCGGCTTTCCGGGAAGTAATCGTGCCATCAGTGCAGGAAGTGTCGTTCGCCGGTGAAGACCATCGCCAACCCCAGCTCATCGGCCTTGGCGACGTTCTCGTCGTCGCGCATGCCGCCACCGGGCTGGATGATGACCGCTACGCCGGCCGCAGCTGCGGCTTCGATGCCGTCCGGGAACGGATAGAACGCGTCGCTTGCGCAGGCTCCCCCGGCCGCTCGGCCGGCCGCCTTCGTCGCCGCCAGCTGTCCGGACTCCACTCGGTTCTGCTGGCCGGCGCCGATGCCCCAGGCGGCGCGGTCCTTCACAAGGACTATCGCGTTGGATCTGACCCAGCCGACCAGTCGCCACGCGAGCTCGGTGTCGGCCCACTCGTGCTCGGTCGGCTGTCGCTTCGAGACGGTGCGCCAGTCGGACCGCTTCGCCGCGAACCGATGTGCGTCCTGCACGAGGAAGCCATCACCGAGCTGGCGCAGTTCCAACGCTTCTGCGGTCGGCGGCGGGGCGCTGAGGATGCGGGTGTTCTTGCGTCGGCCTATCAACTGATCGACCACACCATCCTCGTAACCCGGAGCGATGACGAGGTCGGCCTGAGCGGCGGCGACGATGCGGGTCACTGTTGAGTTGTCGACCACCCGGTTCAGCGCAACGATGCCGCCGAACGCTGATCGGGAGTCACAGTCGTAGGCCCGTTGGTACGCGTCGGCCAGCGTCGGCCCGACAGCAACTCCGCACGGGTTGGCGTGCTTGACGATCACCACAGTGGGTTCCGCCCCCAGGTCGTGCACGCAGCGCCACGCGGCATCAGCGTCATAGAAGTTCAAGTAACTGAGGTCGAGGCCGGAATGCTGCTCGACCGCGTCCCACCAACTCCGCTGCCCGATGCGTCGGTACCGTGCACCCCGCTGGTGCGGGTTCTCGCCATAGCGCGTGACCTGCGCCTGCTCCAGTGCCAGGTGCAACGTCGGCGGCAACGGGTCTGCGTCGCCGTCGGTCGCGTCGAACCATGTGACGATCGCCGCGTCGTAGGCCGCGGTGTGCGCAAACGCCGAGCGGGCCAACCGGCGGCGAGTAGCGGGACTGAGCTCACCGTGGGTCCGCAGCTCAGCGAGCACCGGGCCGTACTCGGCGGGATCTACCACCACCCCGACGTTGGCGTGGTTCTTGGCTGCAGCGCGCACGAGCGCGGGGCCGCCGATGTCGACCAGCTCGATCTCCGACGGCGATCGACCGTGCTCGAACTCCGCGGGGTCCGAGCCGAAGGGGTACAGGTTCGACACGACGAGATCGAAGGCCTCGATGCCGTGCTGATCCATGTCCGCACGATGGTCAGGGTTCGAACGATCGGCGAGGATCCCGCCATGCACCTTGGGATGCAGCGTGACCACGCGGTGGTCGAGGATCGGCGGGAAGCCGGTGAGCTCGGCGACGTCGGTGACGACGAGGCCGCCGCTCCGCAGCACGGCTGCCGTTCCGCCACTCGAGACGAGGTCCCACCCGAGCCTGGTCAAGGCCGCGGCCAGATCGACTACGCCCGACTTGTCGTAGACCGACAGGAAGGCCCTCATCGCAGCGAACCCCGCTCGTGGATCTGGCGGATGGTGGCCGGGTAGAGCCGGCGCTCGACTGTCTTGATCCGTTCGTGCAACGACTCAGCTGTGTCGCCTTCGACGACGGGTACTGCCTCTTGCGCGAGGATCGGTCCGGCATCGACTTCCAGCGTCGCGATGTGGACAGTGCATCCGGTGACCTTGACGCCATAGGCCAAGGCGGCTTCCACGGCATGCCAGCCGGGGAAGGACGGCAGGAGCGCAGGGTGGGTGTTCAGGATGCGCCCGGAGAACGCCTCGTGCACCGCCTGGCCGAGGATCGTGCCGAAGCCGGCCATGGCCACGAGGTCGATCTGATGACGCACGAGCGCCTCGACCACCTCGGCGGTGTACCCCTCGCGGTCGAAGTCATCGCCATAGCTCTTGCGGTGGACGAGCTCGGCTGGGACTCCGGCCGCCTCGGCGATCGTCAGCGCGCCACACGGTCGATCGGCGAGCACGACGCTCACCGGGAGGCGTTCCGCGAGCATCGCGGAGAGGATCGTTCCACTCCCCGAGGCCAGCACTGCGAGCCGCACGACGGCCGACGCTACCTGAGTTCCCACTTTGCGTGAGGCGGATGGATTACCGTGCGTCCCGACACTCCACGAGTCCTCCCAGGAGGCGGGCACAACATGGACCTCAGCAAGCTCACCCTCAGCGACCGAGTGATCGCCGGTTCCGGTATCGCCCTGCTGATCTTCTCCTTCCTGCCCTGGTACGGCATCGACACGGGGTTCGGTTCGGCGTCTCGCAATGGATGGGACTACTTCCTGTTCGGGATCATCCCTGTCCTGCTCGCCATCGCGGTCGTGGCCATCATCGCGATCACCCGTTTCGGCGACAACGTCAAGCTGCCCGAGCTGCCGATCCCCTGGGCCCTCGCCCTGCTGATCGCGACGGGCCTCGCAGCATTCCTCGTCTTGATCAAGCTGCTGATCGGGGACAAGGCCTCGATCATCACGCTTGATCGGAAGTACGGCATCTTCTTAGCGGCCCTCGCCGCGCTCGGGTTGGTGGGTGGCGCGTTCCTCAAGTTCAGGGAAGAGGGCGGCTCGGCAACCACCGGACGCGGCAGCAGCAGCGGCCCGTCAACGCCGTTCTAGCTGGCTACAAGTTCCTGACGATGTCGACCATGAGCTCGCCGGCTTCGGTGGGGTTCTGACCGACCTGCACGCCGGCTCGGCGCAAGGCATCCATCTTCGCTGCTGCAGTGCCCTTGCCGCCTGAGACGATCGCGCCCGCGTGGCCCATCTTCTTGCCGGCCGGCGCGGTCACGCCGGCCACGTAGGACGCCACGGGTTTGGTCATCCTTGCGGCGATGAACTCGGCAGCTTCCTCCTCGGCCGAACCACCGATCTCACCGATCATCATCACGGCCTTGGTCTCGGGGTCCGCCTCGAACGCCTCCAGGCAGTCGATGAACGACGTCCCGGGGACCGGGTCGCCGCCAATGCCGACGCAGGTCGTGACGCCGATGTCCTGGAGCTTCAACTCATAGAGCGCCTGGTAGGTCAACGTGCCCGAGCGACTCACGATTCCGACGGGCCCACCGACCTCGGCGATCTCGCCGGCCGTGATGCCGATGTTGCACTTGCCGGGGCTGATGATGCCCGGACAGTTCGGCCCGAGGATCCGGGTGCCGGGAAACCGGCGCTTCACGTCGCTGTAGAACCAGGCCTCGTCCTGGGCTGGCACGCCCTCGGTGATGACCACCACCAGCTCCATGCGAGCCTCTGCAGCTTCGAGCACCGCAGCCTTGACCCCTGGAGCGGGGATGAACACACATGACACGGTGGCTCCGGTCGCCTCCGCCGCCTCCGCCACCGATGCATGGATCGGGATGCCCTCGACGTCGGTCCCGGCCTTGTTGGGGTTCGTGCCGGCTACGACCTGAGTGCCGTAGTCCCGGTTGCGAAGCCCGTAGAAGCGGCCCTGGGAGCCGGTGAGCCCCTGGTAGACGACCTTGGTGTTCTCGTCGACGAAGATTGCCATCTCGCTCTCCTGTTGC
>JBBSGQ010000059.1:0-12363 GCA_038253965.1 Acidimicrobiales bacterium
ACCCGGTGTCGATGTTGCTCTACATCATGGAAGTCCCGTTCTACACGCAGCGCCCGTTCGTGCAGATGGTCATGTCCGGGGTGTTCGAACGATTCCCGCGTCTCAAGTTCGTGATGACCGAGGCAGGGTGCGCATGGGTGCCGCCGCTGCTCGAGGGCATGGACCGGGTGATCCGTGGCATCCGGGAGACCGGAGCGACCGGCGAGATCCGCTATGGCGACGAGCACGTCCTGTCCCACGACGCCACTGAGTACTTCCAGCGAAACTGCTGGATGGGCGTGAGCCAGCCCGGCCCGGCAGACGTGAAGGCCCGCCACAAGATCGGCGTCGACAAGTTCATGTGGGGGAGCGACTACCCCCACGACGAGGGCACGCATCCCTACACACGCGAGCACCTGCGGGCGCGGTTTCACGACACCCCCGAGGCAGAGTTGCGCCTGATGCTCGCCGGCAACGCAGCCAAGCTGTACGACTTCGACCTCGCCGCCCTCGCTCCGCTCGCGGCGACCATCGGCCCAGGCGTGGCCGAGGTCGCCACACCGATCGACGCTGTTCCCGACAAACGGCTCGAGCGGCTGTCGTCTGACATGGATCCCCGGGCGATCAAGTGACGCTTCCGAGCGTCGTCATCATCGACGAACCGGCGCCCGAGGTCCGTCGCATCACCCTCAACCGCCCGGACAAGCGCAATGCCCTGAACCACCAGCTCCGGGGCGAGCTGATCGACGCGCTGCAAACCGCGGACATGGATCCCGATGTGCGGGTGTCGATCGTGCGGGGCGCCGGCTCCTGCTTCTCCGCCGGCTACGACCTCGGCGGCGGCAACGAAGGCATGGACCTCCCGCATTTCACCGCCCAGGGCGAGGGTCAATGGCCGCGTCATGTCACCGAGACCTGGATGGGCATCTGGGACCTCGCCAAGCCGGTCATCGCTCAGGTCCACGGGTACTGCCTTGCCGGCGGCAGCGAGCTGGCCACCGGATGCGACCTCGTGTACGTCGCAGACGACGCGCAGATGGGCTACCCGGCAGTGCGCTTCGGCGTGCCGGACATGCACTTCCATGCATCGTTCCTCGGCATGCGGGCTGCTATGGAGATGATGGTCACCGGCGACTCGATCTCAGGACTCGAAGCCGTGCGCCTGGGTTGGGCCAACCGAGCCTTCCCGGCCGCCGATCTCGACGACGAAGTGCTCAAGGTCGCCGAGCGGATCGCCCGCATCCCTTCCGACGTCGTCGCGCTCAACAAGCGCACCGTGCACCGGTCGATGGACGCCATGGGGCTGCGAGCCGCGATCCGCGCCGGCACCGAGCTGTGCGCGCTCGGCACCAAGACCGCGACGTTCGAGACGTTCATCGACAAGATGCGGACCGACGGTCTCACCAAGGCACTCCAAGAGCGCGACGCTCCATTCGGCGACTACCGGACCAAAGGCGCCGATCCCACAGGATTTGGGTCATCTGACCGCGCGTGATGCTGTGAAGTGGCCCGAATTCAGCTCATGAGAGGAGCCGCAAGTGGACGAGGACATGATCGGCCGAATCGACGAGTTAGTGCAGGAGGAGCATCGGTTGCATGCGCGCTCCTCACAGGGAGAGCCACTTCCCGATGAGGACAGGCGTCGCCTGAGCGAGGTCGAGGTTCAACTGGACCAATGCTGGGATCTGTTACGCCAGAGGCGGGCCCGCCGTGATGCCGGTCAGGACCCGCAGGACGTTGCAGTACGCCCCTCCGACGTCGTTGAGTATTACCAGCAGTAGTCCTTCGGGGGTTCTCTGACCTGCGGACTGGGTTTGGTGGCGGCGATGTCGGAGGAGAAGATCGGTGTCGAGATGATCGCCGCCACCTCGGGGAGGCACCGTTCGAAGTTGTCGGCGAGGGGGGGTCCGTTGTTGGTGAAGAGCCCGTTCTTGACCGTGACACGGCCGGCGAGGGTCAGCATGTGAGCGTCGGGCTCGAACGCTGCGGACCACGCATGGGTGAGGGTGTCGTAGCTGCAGCTCCAGTCGAGGCCGGCTCGGACGTGGTCGAGGAGCTCGGCCGCGGCGACCTAGCCGAGGTCGAGGTCGCAGCAAAGCTGAGCGCTGATCACGGCCTCGATCCGCTTAGACGATCGCCCGCTGAGCCGTGCGAGCGCGGCGACCCGTCGATCGGGACGGATCGGCAGAGCACGCCACCGAGATCCCAGAGCACGAGATCGATCGTAGAGATGTATCCACTATAGTAGAACCATGTCGGGGTCAGTGTCGCTGTCTAACGGTCTGCCGCTTGCGGTGATCGGTGAGCGGGTCCGGGCTGAGCGGGTGGCGCTCGGCCTGTCACTCGAAGATGTCGCCGAGCGGTCGGGCGTCAGCCGCAGCATGGTCTCGGAGATCGAGCGGGGCCGGAAGGTTCCAACGATCGTGGTCTTGGATCGGGTCACCGCTGCACTCGGCTCGAGCTTGACGGCGTTGGTCCAGCCGGTGGAGACCACCCAGGTCGTCGTGCTCCGCCGCAATGATCAACAAGTCGCCGAGATCCGTCAGGGTGGCATCGGCGAATCCTGTCGCCGGTGCTTCCCGACGTCGACTTCGAGTTCATGCGCACGACGATCGGCCGTGGTGTCGACGCGGGGACCTGGCTTCCCCATGGGGCCGGGAGTCGGGAATACCTGGCCGTGGACGCAGGAACGCTGATCCTCACCATCGACGGCATCGACCACGTCCTCGAAGCCGGCGACAGCATCTCACACGATGGCAACTGCACCCACAGCTACCGCAATCCCGGGCGGGTCGACTGCGTCTACTACCTCGCCTTCACCCGCGAGAGGGCGAGCACGGGAACGCGACATCGATGAACACCGAGGACTTCCGTCGTCACGGACACGTCATGGTTGACCTGCTCGCCGACTACATCGACCGGCTCCCCGAGATGCCCCCATGGCAATCGGTTCCCGCGGACCGCAGAGACGTGCTTGCCCGCCAGGAGCTTCGGCCCACCGGCCGCTCGTTCGACGAGCTGCTGCAATTCATGGCGGACGAAATCCTGACGTATCCCTTTGGGAACGGTCATCCGCGGTTCTTCGCGTGGGGCAACTCGCCGCCGGCGCTCGAAGGCGTGCTCGCGGATTTCATGGCGGCTGCGATGAATCCGAGCTGTGCCGGGGGCGATCACGCCGCCATCTACCTCGAACAGTGCGTGACACGATGGCTCGCCGAGCTCGTCGGCTATGTCGGTGAGGGTGTGCTTGTCAGCGGCGGCGCCGACGGTGCTCTCACCGCGCTGGCCGCGGCCCGACACCGTGCGAGCATCCGCGATGGCTGGGACGACCGGACCGGTGGCTTCACCAACGACAGGGCCGGCCGCTATCGCCTCTACGCCTCCGCCGAGACGCACAGCTGCCAGAGAAAGGCGTCGCGCTTGCTCGGTCTTGGTGACGCGGGCTTGCGCCTGGTACCCACCGACAGCGCCGGACGAGTCGACGTCGACGCCCTCATCGCCGCGGTCCGGGACGACCGGGCCAGCGGTCTACGCCCGTTCTGTGTGGTCGCGAACGCCGGCGTCGTCAGCACCGGAGCGATCGACCCGCTTGCCGACATCGCCCAGCTATGCGACGACGAACAGCTCTGGTTTCACGTCGATGGCTCCCTCGGCGGGTTCGGGATCCTCGATGAGCGGCGTCGGCCCCTCTACGAAGGTCTTGAACGGGCTGACTCGCTCGTCCTGGACCCGCACAAATGGCTCTCCGTACCCATCGACTGTGCCGCAATCCTGGTGCGCGGCCTCGATGAGCTGCGCAACGCCTTCAGTCTCGTACCCCCGTATCTGAGAGGCGCATCGGGCGAACTGTGGTACTCCGAGTTCGTCTATGACCAGACGCGCCCGTTCCGGGCGCTCAAGCTATGGGCGACGCTCGCCGGTACCGGACGCGACGAACTCGCCACACGGATTGCACGGAACATCGATCACGCTCTGCGTCTCGCCGACCAAATCAAACGCAACGACGACCTCGAACTGCTCGTCCCGCCTGACCTCAACGTGGTGGCGTTCCGACATGTCGCGGGCGACGACGTAAACCGGGCAATCCCAGGCCTCGTTCAGTCCGCCGGTGACGTCTACCTGCGCGGCACCGTTCTCAATGGTCGAGAAGCGCTCCGTGTCTGCTTCATGCACTACGGCACCACGACCGACGATGTCGACTGCATCCTTCCCGCCGTCCTTCGCGCCGCAAGCCAGCTCCCGACCCCGTGACCCGCCTTCGATGGCGTTCGTCAAGGAAAGGCAGAACACCCTCGCCCCTTGCCGGAAAAGCACACCGGTTGACGCCCATCACCTACGTCGGCACAACTTCGTCAATCTCCACCGTGCAGGCCATCCACAAGAACGCCGCGGTTGGAGCCGTCCACGGCGCTCACGGCGGCAGATTCAGAGAGGCTGCTGTGTCGACTGCTCTGTCCTATTTAGCACCGGAAGCTCACCTTGCCGGAACTGGTGCAGCCGGACGGATCGATCACCATCGGTCGGCCGTCCGAGAGGCTGGTTCGTCTCTTCGATGTAACTGGCACAGCCGGACGATTTCTGACGCACTGATGGCGGACCGGGACCTGGTCGCACCCCAAAGCCCCGGCCCGTTGCTGCACAATCGGTCGCTGCTGCGCATCGTTGAGGCCGACGTGCAGCTTCCCTGTCTGGGCGACACGTGAGTACGGCCGACCTGAACCGTCGTGCAGACAACGTCCTCTCAACGAGCCGAGGAGTGCCTGCGGTAATCGCGTGAGCGCTCCCGCGTGACGCCGCCGCGAGATGACCGAAGGCGGGGCGGTCGATCCCCATCTTCAATCCCGTCCGATTCGGAGCTACGGGCCCGCGGCATCGACGGGCTGCGCATCGTCGACTGCTCGGTCCTACCGACAATGGTCACCGGGAACCTGAAATGGACCGGCCATGGCCATGGCCTGGCACGCGGCTCACCTCATCCGCGACGCTGTGCGGCTGTGTCGGGCATGATCCCGCGCGGCAAGGAATGTCAAGACAGCGATCCTGGGATCATGCGAATGAGCACGGTGGTGTGGCGTTCAGACGTTCCCAAGGCCTGAGACCCCGAGGTCGACATCGGCCGCCAGTACAGCGCCCGAGACGCTCGGCCAGCTTCCGCCCGGGAGGTAGGGCATCACGAGGAACGGGCGTCCGTCGGCAGCGACACCGGTGGCGTACACCGGCACCACGTTGGGGTGGTGGGAGAGCGCGCCTCGCGGTGGCCTCGCGACGGAACCGCCGTTCGGCTTCGGTGTCGTGCGCATGGCCGGCAGGACCTGATTGCGACCACCCGGCCGATGTCGGCCTGATGGCCCCGGAACACGGTGCCGAACCCGTCGCGCCCGATGGAGACGACATCGGCGATGCCGTCGATGTCGGGGACCCACGCCCGACGGCAGCTCCAGAGGTTTCAGTAACGGGCACGAACCGACCACCGTGGGACAGAGGGATGCGGATTACCCACCAGTCCGCGCGGAGAACCCGCGGCGACCGGCGCGCCAGCGCCCGCGTCACCAACATGGCGCATGGGGCGGTGGGCCCGGGGGTAGCCACAGGCCATGGAAATCGACGGAGTGGCAAAGGGCATGGTGGCCGGCGCGATCGGGGTTGCGGCCATGACGGCGATGGAGAAGGTCGAGCAGCGGTTCACCGGCCGCCCGAACTCCTACGTGCCGGCGCGCACGCTGGCCCGCATGCTGCGGTTGCAGAGACCTTTGGCTGACCGGCCCGTGCGCAATCACGCGATGCACTGGGGTACCGGCATCCTGCTCGGCGGCGTCCGCGGGGTCATGGCCCGGCACGGCTGGCGTGGCGCCCGGGCGTCTGCACTGCATGTCGTCGCCAGGCTGTCGACCGACCAGACGCTCGAGAACGCGACGGGCGTCGGAAGCCCACCGTGGACCTGGCCCCGCCAGGAACTGGCGATCGATGTCGCCCACAAGGCGGTGTACAGCTTCGTGACGGGCTGGGTGGCGGACCGGCTCGTGCCCTCCCGCGACGGTTGCGCCGCTGGTGCGAATGCGGTGCCGGCCGCCGAGGCCGACAGCACGCCGGCCAGGTCGGTGCTGGGCCCCGAGGCCTCCGCCGAGCCCGCTCACCTGCCGGACGGGGTGTTCTCTCAATCAGGACCCACGATCAAGCATGCCCGGAGGACCTCCTTCCATCCGCCGTCAGCGCCCCGGCCCAGGCTGCGCCCTGATTTGTCAGCGATCCTTGCGGCGCCGGTAGGCGTCCTGCCGGCCGCCGCTCTCCACAGTGGGGACGACCTATCGACGCGAAGCCCGAGCGGGCCGGCGATCCGTTCGATCAAGTGGTCGATGGTGGCTGACCGAAGGACGATCTCGGTTCGCTCGAGCCGGCCGTACCGTTCGATCCAGACCGGTCCAGCGGTCTGGCCTAAGGATGTACCTGCGAGTGGATCTTCACGGCTTCACATATGACAGGTACTAGGTCGTGGTGACGGACCCGGTGATTGAGGAACCTCCGAACCAGGGGATGGTGACGTGCAAGACGCCGGTCACGCCGGCGAACGCTCCAGTCGCCGAGATCCGAGATCGGACACGACGAACGGCATGCCGCGGTTCTGCTCGACGGCGACGTCGAGCAACGCGGTGCGGGTACCGGTGGCCACGAGGCGGGTATCAGCGGTCAATGACCGCGCGGTGTCGAGCGGCGCAGCCTTCGACGGCTGCACAGGCGCAACGTGCACCGCGATCTCGACGGGATCGAGCGCTGCCTTCGAGAGCGACGGGCACACGGTTGACGCGCAAGCCCAGCTACGGGGTGGCGATCTGCTGGGCTGCGCGAAGACCGACGATCGTGGCCGCCGTGGCCATGGTCGCTGTGAGCAATCGGCCCCGACTCGGCAGGTGCTTCCAGGCGAGGAGCGTGCCGACTGCGTCGGCGGCGTCAGCAGCGGCCGAAGCGAGGAACCAGGGTCTCGGGTCTGCTCCGGTGTCGAGCGCTCGCAGCAGCCCGACTCCGATCGCGACATCGCGCGCTCCGAGGGACCGGATGGCGACTGCAGCCGCGGGCTGCTTCGCATGATCACCGAGCCAGCCTCGACCAGTGAGTCGCGGCGCAAGGGTCAGCGCTGCGCCGATGATGATGCGGCCGATACCTAGCTGGCGACCGGTTGCGTCGTGGTTCATCACGGCAGTCTGCCAGCCGGCTCTGCGGTGTTCGCTGCCGACGCCGGCCGGGCGGGCAAGATGGGGCGTCCGACCGCTGGGGAGCGCCCATGACCGACACTCTGAGTTGCCACAACTGCGGCACCGTCCTGCCACCCGACGCCGCGTTCTGCACGAAGTGTGGGACCAAGGTGGAGGCGGGGGCAAGCTCCGAGACAGCTTCGTCGCCGACGTCGGACGCAGCGATGGTGCCCGAAGACGTGACCCGCATCGAGACCCCCGGCCTGCACGACACGACTCGGGTTATCCCCGAGGCGCCGCCAACTGAGGCTCCGATGGCATGGAGCGCACCCGCGGCTTCGCCAGCCCCCGAGCGGTCTGGATGGGCACCACCCGCTGCTCCGTCGCCGCCCCCGCCGTGGCAGCCGCCGCCGACTGCCGCTACCGAGCAGCGCGCCTGGCAACCCCCGCCTCAGCCCCCGCAATGGGCTCGGGAGGAACCAGCCGGTGCCCAGCCATGGTCTGGTCCTTCACCGCCGAGCGCACCCCCAAGCCAGTGGCAGCAGCCGGCACCCGATGCGTGGCCGACCGCCGGCCCAACACCGGTGTCCTCCCGCAAGAGCAGTGCCACCCTTGCCGCGATCCTCGCGTTCCTCGGGGCGATCCTGTTGGTGGTCGGCGTCTTCACGCTTTGGCTGCAGAGCGCTACTGGTTCGTCGGTCAAGTTGACCGGCTGGGAGATGATCACCGTCGACAAGGGCGACGCCAGTTCGTTGAAGTCCCCGGATCCGGCGATCCTGCTCGGAATCGCCGCTGCGTCGATCGCCGTCGGGGGACTCCTGGTCGCGGGGCGGTACAAGATCCTGATGAGGATCCTCCTGATCGCCGCGGGCATCGGGGTGGCAGTGGTGCTCGTGCGCGATTACCTCAGCATCAAGGATGCGGTGAAGAAGGCGTTCTCGGCGGGTACAACCATCGACTTCCAGTACGGCTTCTGGATCGCCGCGGCGGGCGGGGTGGTCCTGATCGTCGCTGCGCTCGTCCCAGCCGGGAAGGACAGGTAGTCGGCTCGTTCGAGGCTGACCGATCCCGATGGACGACTTCGACCTGGGTGAGCGCACCGCGGTCGTGACAGGCGCTGGCAGTGGCATCGGCCGTGCTGCCGCGTCGGCACTCGCTGATGCGGGCGCCAAGGTGGTGTGCGTCGACCTTGACGGCGCGGCCGCAGCCGACACCGCGGCTCGTATCCACGGGGCAGGTGGTGTCTCGGAGGGACGAGCGGTGGACGTGACTGACAAGGCCGCCGTCAACGAGCTCGGCGCACACGTGGCTCAGGCCTATGGCCGTCTCGACATCTGGGTGAACGTCGCCGGGATCATGCGCTACGCCAAGGTCGTCGACCTGACCGAGGCCGATCTCGACGCTGTGCTTGCCGTGAACTTCAAGGGTGTGTTGTTCGGATCGCAGGTTGCGGCGAGGTGGATGGTCGAGCATCGGTCGGGTTCGATCGTGAACGTCGCATCTGCCATCCTCGACGGACCGCAGCCGAGTATGGTGGCGTACGCCACCTCCAAAGCGGCGGTGAGCATGCTCACCCGCACGTTGGCCATGGAGATCGGCAAGCACGGCGTGCGGGCCAACGTCGTCGCGCCTGGCTGGACACGCACCGGCATGACCGATGAGCAGTTCACCGATCCGGCTGGTCAGGTCGACGAGTCGGCGGCCATCGCCATGACCGACATGCAGGCGCAGTTCACGCCCTTGCGCCGCGTGGCCGAACCGAGTGATGCGGCCGACACGATCGTCTACCTGGCGTCCGACAGCGCCCGATTCATCACCGGCCAGACGCTGAGACCTCATGGCGGCATCACCATGCCGTGGTGAGCGTTCCCTCCGGAGGCTCGGCGGGTTCGTCCAGCGGCTCAGTGCACAGGCCCGGTATGGGTTGTCAGCGTGCGCCCGGTGGAACGATGTCGATCAGTTGGCCGATGAGCGGGAGCACCCTGAAGGGGATCTGCTCGGTGAGGGCGATCTGGGTCGAGGTCCGGTTGATGCCAGACACCTCGAGGATCGCGCTCAACACCTGCTGAAGGTGTTCGTTCGTGCGAGCGACCACCCGACAGTGAAGGTCGGCTTGGCCAGTGGTCGAATGCGTCTCGAGCACTTCCGGGATGCTCTTCAGGTGGGCGACGACATCGGTCAAGCGCCCCTGTGCGATCTCCAGGTGCACGAATGCCAGCACGTCGTAGCCGAGCGCCGCGAGGCGAAGGTCCGGATCGAACCCGGTGACGACACCGCGCGCTTGCAGCTTGTCGAGCCGGGCTTGGATCGTTCCTCGAGCAACCTGCAACTGGCGGGCCAGCTCCATGACACCGGCCCGCGGTGTGTCGCTCATCGCAATGATCAGGCGGGCGTCAAGCTCGTCGATACCGGTGGGCGACATGGACGGAACGTACAGCACCGATCCCTCAATCGTTACGAGTCGTCGAGCTCTCGGTCCCCGGCCGCGCATCGCTTCTGTCAGCCCGATCACAGCAGTAGGCCCTCGTCATCTGACCCGGGGCCGCCCCGTCAGTAGCTTGATGCCCTGTGGAGCTGCGGGATGCAACTGTCGACGATCTTGACGACATCTTTGCGCTGATAGAGGAGTTGGCGGCCTACGAGCACCTCGATGAACAGGTGTCGTTCGACCGGGAGCAGCTCCGCCACCACCTGTTCGGTGACAAGGCCGTGGCCCGCGTGATGATAGCCGAGGTCGCAGGTGCCGTGGCCGGGATGGCGCTCTGGTTCCCCAGCTTCTCCACGTTCCTCGGCCGACCTGGTGTCTGGCTCGAGGACTTGTTCGTGCGTCCGGCGTTTCGCCGGCGAGGGATCGGAGAAGCCCTTCTTCGTCGGCTCCGATCGATGACCGACGGCCGGGTCGAGTGGAGCGTGCTGGACTGGAACCAGCCTGCTCTCGACTTCTATCACCGACTCGGTGCCCGACCGGTCGACGGATGGACGACCTACCGATGGCTGCCGGGTGCGACCTGACCGGCGTAAGAGGGCCTGCTCGAGGCCATCTTCTCGACTGCTAAGTTGCTGCGAGTCGGGGCCGTTAGCTCAGTTGGCTAGAGCACTTGCATGACGCGCAAGGGGTCAGGGGTTCGAGTCCCTTACGGCCCACCGGAAAAGCCCAGGTCACAGACTTGCGACTTGGGCCTTTGATCGTTTGGGCTCGCGACGTAGCCAGAACGAACGTAGCCTTTACCTTCATGGCTACGTCGCGACGTTCTCGAGCCCGTGGGCCCAGGCCCACGATCCGCTGGAACGCTGCCAAGGAGCGGTGGATGGGCTGGGTGCGGTTCCCGGACGGGACCCGCCGCAAGATCGAGCGGATCACGAAGGCCGATGCCGAGCTGGATCTCGACCGGCTTCTGGCGGAGCGAGACGGTGGTTCGGAGGCGGGGCCACGAAGGCAGCTCCTCGCCTCGTTCAACGACGTGATCGACGCCTGGTTCGCCGACGGCTGCCCGAGCTCGTCGCCTTCGATTCGTAGTCGCCACGCGAAAGAGAAGTCGGTGAACACGATCGACAACGCCCACTACCTCCTCGACCACCATGTCCGACCGCCCATCGGCGGGGTGCGAGTTGACCGCGTCACCGTGGCTCGGCTCGAGTCCGTGTTCGCGGCCATGGCTAAAGCCGGGTATGCGACGAGCACCATCGACCGGGCGTGGCTCTATCTCAATCAGGCGTGCGAACACGGCCTCCGGCTCGGCCGGATCACGTCGAACCCTGCGGCGTCGGTCCTTCTCCCTGCCGCTCGACCGGTGAAGCAGCGCAAGTCGCTGTCGATCGAGCAGGCGCAGCGGCTGCTCGAGGTGATCCCCGCCGATCGTCAGCCGGCGATGTGGTTGACCGGGCTCATGTGCGGTCTCCGCCCGGGTGAGCTCGCCGGACTGCGTTGGGTGTACGTCGACATCGACCCGCCGAAGCCGAGCATCGAGGTCGCCGAGCGGGCGCTCGAGGTGGCCGACAAGTACGTCGGGCAGGTCGCGCCGAAGACCGAACGCGGTCGACGCACGATCGGCCTGCATCCGCTACTTGTCGCGGCCCTTCGCCGGCATCGCGACGACATGGCCTTGCTCGGGCTCTACGACCCGGAGGGTTTCGTCTTTGGGACCCGCAACGGCACAGCCCAGAGCATGTCGAACCTACGGCGGAGCTTTCAGCGGCTGTGCGAGCGAGCGGGTCTCGGGCGCGAGTGGACGACCTACGAACTTCGTCACTCATTCGTTTCGCTGGTCGCCGATCAACTCGACGATCTCGTCAAGGTTGCGGACCTCGCCGGCCACGTCGACACCCGGACCACTCAGGGCTACCGACACGCGGTCCGTCCATCATTGCCGCATGCCATCGAGGCCTGGGAGCGTCTGCTCGCTGAGGGAGGACAGTCGCGTCCCTCCGCTTAGGCAGGGCGCTGCCGATCGGTGCGGTCGAGGTTCGCGGGCGGACAGTCGAACAGGTCTTGCAGCGCGGCGCGGGGAACTCGCAATACCCGGCCGATCTCAATGCAGGGCAAGCCTTCTCGACCGCCGCTTTGTCGCCAGAGACGGGCTGCGGCGTAGGCCGTGTTGCGGCTGATGCGGAGCATGGCCGCAGCCTCGCCAATGGTGAGCACCTTCGATTCGCTAGCGCCGGGCCGCGACATGGGGACCTCCTGGAGCCGGATTCACCTGTCGGTCCTCTAGGCCGCGCAACTGGGCGGTTCTTCGCGTCGGACTTCACATTTCGATGCTCCGACCTCGTGACCGCTGCGGAAACGGGACGTCTCTCGGGTGGGCGAGTTCCCAGGCGGTGAGTTCGGCGGTGGAGTGTTCGAGTCGGTGGGCGACCGCTTGGTCGGCGGGTGCAGCGGAGAGCCGGGGGAGCGCTTCGCCGTCGAGGGGATCGTTGCCTGCGGTGAGGTAGAGGTGGTTGGCGTGTCGGCCGCGGGTGATGTCAACGTAGGTTTCTGCTCGGGTGGTGGTGGGGTCGATGCGGCTGGTGGATACGTCGTGGGTGGATCCTTGGATGGCGTAGCTGGTGAGGGCGTAGGCGTGGTCGATACCGACCTCGGTGTGACCTCCGTTGATTTGGTGGTGGTCGAAGAACTCTCGGGGCAGTTCGATGGTGCCGATCCCGTCGAAGGCGACGGTGAGCGTGTCTCGTTGCTGGTCGCTCTGGTCGGCCCTGA
>JBBSGQ010000060.1:0-12345 GCA_038253965.1 Acidimicrobiales bacterium
CCCGCCGGAAGAGCTCCACGAGGTGTACCAGCGACTGGACGCAGTGAAACTAGACCCTCCAGCCGCGCCCTGACTCGCTCGACACGCATCGCTCTACGCTCACCGAAGGATGCGCGAACGACCGACTACCACGTGGCGGAACTGGGCGAGCAACCAGCGGTGCGTCCCGAAGGTGGTCGAGCGCCCCGAGACCGAGGATGCCTTGGTCGCGATCGTGAAGCGAGCCGACGAGCAGGGGCGAACCGTCAAGGCTGCGGGGGCGGGCCACAGCTTCACGTCGATCGCCTGTACGGACGGCACGCTCGTGGACCTCAGCGGTTACCAGCGGATCCTCGATGTCGACTCGAGTCGCCTGCAGGTCACCGTGCAGGCGGGGATCACCGTGGCGGCGTTGAACCGCGAGCTTGCTCGGCGAGACATGGCGCTCGAGAACATCGGCGACATCGCCTACCAGTCGATCGCCGGCGCCACTGCAACCGCCACCCACGGCACCGGTTTGCGGTTCCGCAACATGTCGAGCGCGATCATCGGTATGCGGCTCGTGACCGGCGATGGCTCAGTCGTCTCATGCTCCGAGGAACACGAGACCGACGTGCTGGCCTGCGCCCGCGTAGGCATCGGCGCCTTGGGCATCGTGTCAGAGGTGACGCTGCAGTGCGTGCCCTCCTTCAACCTCCACGCCATCGAGGAGGCGGCACAGATCGACGACGTGCTCGAACGGCTCGACGAGCTTGTCGCATCGAACGACCACTTCGAGCTCTTCTGGGTCCCCGGAACGCGTTGGGCGCTGACGAAGCGCAACCGCCGCACCCACGAACCCGTGCACCCACGACCGAGGTGGCAGTCGTTCCGCAACGACGCACTCATCGACAACATCGGCTTCGGAGCCGTGCAACGTATCGGTGTGCGTCGGCCCGACCTCATCCCCCGGCTGGCCAAGCGGCTGCCGAGCACCGGTCGCCAGGAGTACGTCGACCGTAGCGACAAGGTGTTCGCCAGCAAGCGCTGGGTGCGATTCGTCGAGATGGAGTACGCAGTGCCCCGAGAGGCGTTCCCTTCGGCGTTCGCCGACGTCCGTCGGCTCGTCGCGCGACTTGGAGAACCGATCGGGTTCCCTGTCGAATGCCGGTTCGTGGCCGGCGACGACATACCGCTGTCGACTGCGTCGGGACGCGAGACGGCCTACATCGCCGTGCACCTGGCCATCGGCCGGCCGTATGACCAGTACTTCCAGGGTGTCGAGGCGATCATGGATCACCACGACGGCCGACCGCACTGGGGAAAGCTGCACTTCCAGTCGGCTGCGACCCTGGCTCCCCGCTATCCACGATGGGGCGAGTTCCAAGCTGTGCGCAAGAGGCTCGACCCTCACGGCCGTTTCGCCAACACCTACACCGACAGGGTGCTCGGGGAGATGTGATCAGTCGGGCCTGACCTCGGCGTTCTCGACGCAATAGCCGCGCCATGCCCCTGCTATTGCGTCGAGTTGGGATCCAGAACAGGACTGACGGCCACAGGGTTCAGACCAGGGGCCAGGGATAGCGCCGGCCTGAAGGGTCGGTCGGGAACCTTGCGTCTCTGAGCAGCGCCCGGGCCCTCGTCCGCAGAGCGTCGCGCTCGAAGGGATCGAGCGGTTCGATCAACGCCTCAGGCAGGTCGCGGTCGAGCACCCGGGTGAGGCCGTCGGCCACGTCCTGAGAGAGGCGCCGGCCGCCGAACTCCCAGATGACCGTGCGCAACTTGAACTCGGCATGAAACGACAGGCCGTTGTCGATGCCCCACAGGTGACGGTCGGCGTCGATGAGCACATGGCCGCTCTTGCGGTCTGTGTTGTTGGCAACTATGTCGAACGCGCACATCCGCTCGAGTTGGGGGTGCAGGTCCTCATCCTCGTAGAGAGTGAAGTAGTGCTGCTCGAAGTCCGCCTCGACAAAGCGTTGGAGCGAACCGGTGCCGAGTGGCCCGTCGCGAAGGATCGTCACGGGAACGAGCTCCCAGTCCAACGCTTCTGCGAGGTGGTACGCCGCGATCTCCCGGAGGTACAGCCCATCGGGAAAATCCCAGAGCGGCCGCTCGCCGCGATGCGGCTTGTAGACCGCCCGAACGGATCCGGCTTCAGGAGCGCCCAGCTCGCCGATCACCCCCTTGCGGTCGAGCTCGGTGCAGTCGGTCCCAGCAGGATGCACCTCGACCAGGAACGTCGCGTTGGAGCTCCAAGGCATCCGGCCGAGCACCTCGATCTCGCCCGTCCGCAGGCGGGCCTCGGCATCGGGTTCGTCGGAGTGAGGCTCAGTTGAGTCGGGGGCAGACATGGCCCTCGGAGTCGATCGGTTGACCGCACAGGCGACACGGGGGCCGGCCGGCGGCGACGAGCTCCCGCGCGTGCTCGATGTACGCGGCTACCTGGCCACGGGTGAGCCGAAGCCGGAGGCTTGCCGGGTCCCCCGGCAGAGCCGCCGACTCTCCGGCCTCGTCGTCGGGCTCGACAACCACCTCCTCGATCACGAGCAGGACGCGGTCGGCTATCTCGTCGTATCCCACGGTCATCGTTCCGGCGATCCACGCCATCTCCATCGGGACGAGAGCTTCGGTCAGTGGCGGCGGCTCGTTCTCGTCAGCGGGCGGCAGGTCGGCCAAGATCGTGGCCAGGAAGTCGGCCAGGCCGCCGGCCTGTTGCTTCTCGCACTTGATCGACACGGTCGTACCGTCACCGTGGGCCTGCAGGAAGAAGAGCCGGTGGCCCGGCTCACCCATGGAGCCCACGGTGAACAGTCGCGGCTCGTCGAACATGAACGACTCACCCATGGGCAGACATCGCCGTCACTCCGGTCGCCAGTTGCCGCTCGCTCATGACGGGACGAGGCGGGTGAGGTCGTCGCCGGTCGAGTTGACGGCGAGGACGATCGGGCCGGTGGGTGTGTAGGCGATAGCGGTGACCGAACACGGCGATACGACTATCCGCTGAAAGAGATCGAGGTGGGTTCCGAGGGCGGCAGCCACTGCTGCCTTTATCGGATCCGCGTGGGACACGGCGACCACCGTCTCGCCTCGATGCTTTGCGCTGAGCCCTTCGAGCGCGCGAGTGATGCGCAGTTGCATCTCTGCGAACGACTCGCCGCCGGGAAAGCGAAAGCCGCTCGGGTACTGCTGCACGGTCTTCCATTCAGGCTTCTTGTACAGGTCCTTCAACGCGCTTCCGGTCCATTCACCGAAGTCGCACTCGAGCAGACCTTTGTCGCGGCGCACCCGCAACTTGCGGACCTTGCCGATCGGCGCCGCTGTCTCCCGCGTTCGTTCGAGCGGTGATGCGTACACCGCAGCCACGTTCTTCAGACCGGCGATGCGAGCCGCCGCGCCGTCGGCCTGCGTGCGGCCGACATCGCTCAGGTGCAACCCGGGCGCACGACCCGGCAGGGTCGAGCCAGTGGTCGGTGTCTGACCGTGGCGGACGAGCAACACGAGCGTCGACGCCGGGCGGTGCCGGGCTCGACGGCTGCGGGACGGTCGATCGGCATCAGAGGAGGCTGTCGGCATGGCGGCTCGCAACCTACCGGTTCGACCCGTACCCTCCACCGCTCGTGGAGCCGCCATCTTCTCCGGTTCAGCGTGACGAGCTCGACGGGCTCGAAACCGAGATCATCACGTGCCGAGCCTGCCCCCGCCTTGTCGCTTGGCGCGAGAGGGTCGGCGACGAGAAGCGGGCCGCGTTCCGCGATGAGGAGTACTGGGCCCGACCGGTGCCGCCGTTCGGCGACGCTGCTGCGCGTCTGGTCATCGTCGGGCTTGCGCCGGCGGCCCATGGCGGCAACCGGACAGGGCGCATGTTCACCGGAGACCGATCGGGTGACTTCCTCTATGCCGCGATGCACCGCGCCGGCTATGCCAACCAGGCCGAGAGTCGCTCGCGCGACGACGGTCTCGAGCTCGCCGACGCGTGGGTCACCGCGCCCGTTCGCTGTGCGCCACCTGACAACAAGCCGACACCCGATGAACGTGACAGTTGCCGGCCGTTCCTCGAACGAGAGCTCGCCCTGCTCACCCGGGCTCAGGTGTTCGTCGTGCTGGGCTCGTTCGCATACCAGGTGCTGACCGCCATCCTCGGGGTCCGGCCTCGCCCGCCGTTCGGTCACGGCGTCGAGGTGGCGATGCCGGACGGCCGTACGATCATCTGCTCGTATCACGTCAGCCAGCAGAACACGTTCACCGGTCGGCTCACACCGGCCATGCTCGATTCGGTCTTCGCTCGAGTCCGAGCGCTGACTCGTTGAGGACGGCGAGCCCCGTGCGCTGCATGCCCCGCAAGGTCGGTGCGGTGGAACTGCTGTTCGCCGCATCAGCGCACCGAGCCCTACGACGAGACCGCACTGCCGGCGTTCTGGTCGTCCTCGGCCACCTGTCCTCCTCCAACTCGAATTGATCGCCCACACCCGCTCGACGGTGAATGTAGATCGCGGTCGGTAGGGCGGCGGTGACCGACTGCGTCGAGGGCCAGTCGGGCGTTCGGACTGCGTCGATCGACCCGGTAGCGTCTCGGCCGTGTCGAGCAAAGAGACGTATGTGTGGCGTAGCGCTGACCGGCGCCCCGGGCGGCCCAAGGGCCGCTTCATCGGAGCGTCACTGATGGTCCTCGTCTTGCTCGCCGGCTGCGGCACGCAGCGCACTCCGGACAGCTACACCGGCTCGGTCCAGAGGAACTTCCTCAAGTCCTGCGAGGCCCAGAGCAAGAACAGTCTGTCCAACCCGAAGAAGACATGCGCGTGCAGCTACGCGCAGATCAAGAAGTCGATCCCCTTCAGCCGGTTCAAGAGGATCAACAGCGATCTCGCCGACAAGCCAGGACCGCTCCCTGGGGAGATGGCCACGATCGTGGACAACTGCAAGGCCAACGAGAGCGACACGACGTCCTCCGGGGCGCAGACCTCCGGGACGACCACTACCGAGGCGCCCGCCTCGACCAGGTCGACTTCCGGTTGACGCGCCCGGCGACAGTCGACCGGACCGTCCTGACCTCAGGCGGCCGGAGGCTTCGGTTGCTTCGGCGGCATGGGCGGCACGAGACCGGGCAGATCGACTGCTGACTCGGGCCAGCGCTTGCGGCTCTTGCGGGACAACTTGTGCATCAGCGCGATCGCTGCCGGGTCGTCATCACCGGGCCGGGTCTGGATCGCCCCTGACGAGATCATGCGGGCCATGATCTCCCGGCCGAGCTCGGTGCGCACGATGGTGAGGGTCCAGTCGTTGAACTTGCCGATCCCGCCGGTGGAGATGTCGGCGTGCTCAGCGGCGAAGTCGGGGCAGTGGTTGCAGCCCTCGCGCGTCCAGGCGTGACACTCCTTGAGCGGCACCTCGTGGTAGCTGCCGTCGCGCATCCAGATCTGGAAAACGCCTTTGATGTTCATCTTCACCATGTCGGCTTTGGCGAGGCCGTACTTCGCCTCGAACAGCTCCTCGAAGATCGCATCGTCGAACGTCTTCGAGCACAGCAGCCCGATGTTGAACAGGATCGGCTTGGCGATCTTGCCAACCTTGCGTGACCACATGACCGGTGGCACCGACGACTGGCAGCTCATACCGACCAGCGCCAGTTTCGAGAACCCCCGTTCCAACGCTTCGTTGATTGCCAGGGTGTTGGCCGAGTAGGTGTAGCGGCTGCCTGCCGCGGCCAGGATCTCGTCCTTGTTGGTGGCCACGCCAGGCTTTGCCTTCCACGTGGTGCCGTCGCCTTCGAGGTAGGAGACGAGGGCCGCATCGATGTAGCCCTCGTCCATGGCCCAGATGAGCAGTGCGGAGACGAGACCACCGTCCTGGCCCATCTGGTGGACCATGTCGTCGCTGGCCCGGGCCAGCACGATGTCGTCATAGATACCGGAGAGCTCATCCACCTTTCGGATCCGGCCGAAGAGGTGGTCGTCGGCCTCGGGCTCCCAGGTCCGAAAGCGGGGACAGGCTCGGGTGCAGCTCGTGCATCCCTTCTGCCCGTGGCCACAATCGCCCGGGCCGAGCTCGTCCTCGAGGTGGAAGGGCTTGTATCCCCCCTGGGCGTGTTCGTAACCGATGACGTCGTGCGGACAGGCGATGACGCATCCGGCGCACCCCGTGCACAAGCCAGTGGTGATGACCTCTTCGTAGAGCTCCTTCCACTGGGCCGTCCAACGCCCGGTCGGTGGCATCCAGGGCGCAGGTGGCTCCTCGGTCACGGTCATGGGTCCTCATCGTAGGAGCTGCCGGTACTGGTGCCGCCGAACTTGACTCGGCGAGCTGCCGCCCGTCTCCGCCGCGTCCTGACCTTGGCCCGGACACCCGCTCTTGGCGACGCCCTGACCCTAAGGTCAAGATAGGGACATGGATCTCACCTATCCGGAAGACGCCGAGAAGTTCCGCACGGAGATCCGTGCCTGGCTGGAGGAGCACCTTCCCGAGGGATGGTTCGACGACGGGTTCGAGATGAGTCCCGAGGATAAGCAGCGGTTCAACGTCGAATGGCCACAACAGCTCTACAAGGGCGGCTGGATCTGCGCATCCTGGCCTCAGGAGTACGGCGGCAAAGGACTCAGCGTGATGCAGAACGTCGTGTTGAGCGAGGAGTTCGCCCGCGCCAAGGCGCCGATGCGAGCCGACTTCTTCGGCGACACCCTCGTCGGCCCGACGATCCTGCAGTGGGGCACGGAGGAGCAGAAGAAGGATTTCCTGCCCAAGATCCTCAAGGGCGAGATGTCGTGGTGCCAGGGCTTCTCCGAGCCGAACTCCGGCTCGGACCTTGCGTCGCTCAAGACGAGCGCAGTGCTCGACGGCGACGAGTGGGTGATCAACGGTCAGAAGGTGTGGACCACTCAAGCGCAGTACGCCGACTACTGCTTCCTGCTGGCTCGCACCGATCCGGAGGCACGGAGCAAGGGCATCTCGTACCTGCTCGTGCCGATGAAGCAGAAGGGTGTCGAGGTTCGAGGCATCACCCAGCCCGACGGCACCGCCGAGTTCAACGAGGTCTTCTTCGATGATGTGCGGTGCCCGAAGGAAAACGTGGTCGGCGGAGTCAACAACGGCTGGGTGGTGGCCAACACCACGCTGTCGCACGAGCGGGGCATGTCGGCCACCACCGGCTACCGCCGCTTCGCCCAGGAGCTCGACCTCATGATCAGCGCAGCGAAGGACAACGGTCGCATCTCGGACCCGCTCATCCGTCAGAAGTTGGCCCGCTACCACACGAAGATCCAGATCCTGAAGATCAACGGCCTGCGCAGCCTGTCGGCAACCGTGCAGGGCACCAAGGACATGAGCGTCGCTGCGCTGGGCGCCACGAACAAGATGTTCTGGTCGGAGATGCATCGTGAGACGCTCGAGGTCGCGCTCGAGATCATGGGCCCGGCCAGCATGCTGGTCGACACCGCGCCGGAGTCCGGCGCGTGGCCAGCGATCCCCCGCTCGTCGCGCCGCGAGGGCTACCCGGTCAGCCCGATGATGCAGGCGTTCTTCTTCTCCCGCTCAGAGACGATCTGGGGCGGCACCGCCGAGATCCAACGCAACATCGTGGGCGAGAAGGTGCTGGGTCTGCCGCGCGAGCCTCAGGTCGAGAAGACCAAGGCGGCGAAGGCCTGACCGCCCGCCCCCCTGCGAATTTGGGTCGTTTGACCGCTCATAGCGCTGTCGATTGACCCAAATTCACTGGGTAGCCTCCCGTGATGCGATATGTCATCTACGGGGCAGGCGCGATCGGCGGGACGATCGGCGGACGGCTCTTCCAGAAGGAGCACGACGTCGTGCTCATCGCTCGCGGAGCCCACGGCGAGCGACTCCGCAGCGAAGGGCTCGCGTTGGCTGACCCGGACGAGACGGTGACGCTCGCCATCCCCACGGTCGGCCAGCCGTCGGGCGTGCGGTGGAAGTCCGACGATGTTGTCGTTCTCGCCATGAAGACCCAGGACACCGCAGCGGCCCTGCAGGACCTGTCTGCCTCTGCGCCGCCGACCGTCACGATCGTCTGCGCCCAGAACGGTGTGGAGAACGAGCGTCTCGCTTTGCGTTGCTTCGCTCATGTCCACGGGATGTGCGTGATGCTGCCCGCTGCCCACATCTCTCCAGGCCACGTCGAGGCATACGGGCGACCGGTCACAGGGCTGCTCGACATCGGCGCCTACCCGCGCGGTCGCGACCGCACCACCGAACGGATCGCCGCCGACCTCGGGTCGTCAGGTTTCAGCTCGGTCGCGGTCGACGACGTGATGCGGTTGAAGCGAGGCAAGCTCCTGCTCAACCTGGCCAACACGATCCAGGCGATGACCGGCATGGACGACCCGAGAGCGGGCAAGCTCTACAAGCAGGCGAGGGCCGAGGCCAAGGCGTGCTTCGAGACGGCGGGTCTTGACTGGGCCGGCGGCGAGGAGGACAAGGAGCGGCGAGGTGATCTCATGCGCGCCGAGCCCATCGGCGGCGCAGATCGGGGCGGCGGATCGACCTGGCAGAGCCTGGCCCGCGGCGGTCCGGTCGAGGCCGACTACCTGAACGGGGAGATCGTGCTGCTCGGCCGTCTGCACGGCGTGCCGACACCGGTCAACGAGCTGCTGCAACGCGCCGCCAACGAAGCGGCGCGAGACGGCCGGGCCCCCGGGACCGTCCCGATCGAAGAGCTACTGGCGGAGGCCAGCTGACCCTCCGGCGAATTTGGGTCATTTCACCGCGCATAGGCCTGTCGAATGACCCAAATTCGCTTGGTGGACTCGCTCGTCAGACGGGTAGGACGCCGTGCTTGCGCCAGGGCCGGTGGATTCGCTTGGTCGCGCTGACCTGGAGACCCTTCCAGATCGCGTGCCGGGTCTCGGCCGGGTCGATCACGTCGTCGACCTGGGCGTGCCCGGCGGCGATGTAGGGGTCGATGTTCTTGCGGAGCTCGTCGGCCATGGCTATGCGTGCCGCGTCGCGCTCCTTGCCCTCGGGCACGGCATCGAGCTCCTTGCGCATGATGATGTTGACCATGCCGTCGGGGCCCATGACCGCGATCTCCGCGGTCGGCCAGATGGCCAGGTAGTCGGCCTCGTAGGCCAGCCCGTTCATGACGAAGTACCCGGCGCCGTAGCTCTTGCGGAGGATGATGCTGACCTTGGGCACGGTGGCCTCGGAGATGGCGAACAGCATCTTCGCGCCGTGGCGGATGATGCCCTGCTTCTCCACCGCCGAGCCGACGACGAAGCCCGGCACGTCGTGCAGGAAGACGAGCGGGATGCCGAACGCGTCGCACAACCAGACGAAGCGGGCCGCCTTGTCGGCCGAGTTGACGTCGAGCGCGCCGCCGAGCACCTTCGGTTGGTTGGCCACGATCCCCACCGGCTGCCCGCCGACGCGTGCGAACCCGGTCACGACGTTGCGCGCCCACTCCGGCTTCATCTCGAAGAAGTCGCCGTCGTCGACCACGAGCTCGATCACCCGGCGGGTGTCGTAGGCCCGGCGCGGCGCGGTCGGCACGATGTCGTAGATGGCCTCGACGCGGCGATCGACCGGGTCGTCGCATGCAACGACGGGCGGTGCCTCCTGGTTGTGCTGGGGGAAGAAGGACAGATATCGCTTGACGGTGGCCAGGCAGTCGGCGTCATCGGCCACCTCGAGGTCGGCGACGCCGCTGATCTTGTTGTGGACCGCGGATCCCCCCATCTCTTCCTCGGTGACGTCCTCGCCCGTGGCGGCCTTGACGAGATGGCGGCCGGCGAGCGCCATGGAGGACGTGCCTCTGACCATGGGGAGGAAGTCGGCCAGCGCGGGGATGTAGGCCGTTCCTGCCGCGCAGTGGCCCATCAGGGCTGCGACCTGCGGCACGACGCCCGACAGGGTGATCTGCTCCCGGAACAACGCCCCTGCTCCGGCGAACGTCGAGCCCGACGTGGACTGGATGCGCGCCCCGGCCGAGTCGAGCAACCAGACGATCGGCATGCGCTGGCGCAGGACGACCTGCCGCATCCGTGCGGTCTTCACCTCGTTGACCGCGCCCATCGAGCCGGCCATCACCGTGAAGTCGTAGGCCACCACCGCGGTCCGACGGCCGTTGACCTCGCCGACACCGGTCACGCAACCGTCCGCTGCCAGGTAGCCCTTCGACGCAAGGCCCGGGTCCATCGAGTCAGCGAGTTGCCCGAACTCGACGAACGTTCCGGCATCGAACAACGTGTCGAGCCGCTTGCGGACCGGCCACTTCCCCATCGACTCCTGTCGCGCCACACGCTCCGGACCGCCCATGGCGAGGGAGCGCTCGCGTCGGGCTGTGAGGTCCTCGACCAGCGGCTTCCAGTCGTAGAGGTTCGGCGTCTCGTCGGTCATCGGTGCACCCGCTTCGTCGGGGAACCGAGCCAGCGCGTATCGTTCATGTCGACACCAATGACCGCTCGCCACTGCGTGGCGAGAAACGCCAATGCGCCGTCTTCATGGTTCGCTCGCTCCGGGCTCGTTCATCGGTTGAGCCTGCCACGCCAACGACCGAAGTCCCCGGAAGTGCACCTCGGCGCAGCAGACTCGACGCAATAGCTCGCGTTTTCCATTACCTATTGCGTCGAGTCTGTCCAGCGGGGCTTGCGCTTCTCGACGAACGCGGCGATGCCTTCCGCGGCGTCCTCGGTGGACGCGGTGACCGACAACACCGGGTGAAGCAGTCGCAGTGCGTCGTCGGCTGACTGGTCCCACACCGCATAGAAGGAGTCGCGCCCGAGCTTCATGATGGCGGGGGACTTGTCGGCCAGCGTCGCGGCCAGCTCGTCCACGGCGCGGTCGAGCTCGTCGATCGGAACGACACGCGTCACGAACCCGATCCGGTCAGCCTCCTCGGCGGACACCCGCCGGCCGGTCATCATCAGCTCCAGAGCCTTCTTCGGAGGCATGGACCGGGTGAGCGGCACGGTGATCATGTGTGCCCAGAGCCCGACATCGATCTCAGGTGTGCCGAACTGGGCGTCGTCGGATGCGACAACGAGGTCGCAGGCCAACGCGAGGCCGAACCCCCCGGCCAGCGCGTAGCCTCGCACTCTGGCGATGATCGGCTTGCCGAGGTCCCACATCTCGTGGAACAACCGGGCGAGCTCACCTCGAGCTTCGTGAAGGGCAGCGAAACCCGCGCCCTGCGCCATGCCGGAGAGATCGGCGCCGGCGCAGAAGGCCCTGTCGCCGGCGCCGGTGAGGACCACGACACGGACGTTGTCGTCGCTCTTGGCCTCGGCGAAGGCGGTCCGCAGCTCGGTCATGACAGTCCACGACAGGGCGTTGCGCTTGTCGGGGCGGTTGATCGTGATGCGGGCGACGTGGTCGGCGGCGTCGTACAGCAGCGACTCATAGGCCATGCGGCGACCGTACCTGCCTCGGGGGAGACACGGTCGGGCCGTCCCCGGCGCGGGGTATGCTCCGGCGCCGGCAAGGGAGGTAACGGTGGCGCAGCAGCACGTTCTGGCTATCGACCTCGGCACCGGCGGACCCAAGGCCGCACTGGTCACCGTCGAAGGTGTGATCGTGGCCCACGAGTTCGAGGCAACCGAGTTGATCCTGCTTCCCGGGGGTGGTGCCGAGCAGGATCCCGACGCTTGGTGGACGGCCATCACCGCAGCGGTCCGGCGCCTGCTGGCCCGCGGCCACGTGGCGCCGGAGCACATCGTCGCAGTGAGCGTCACGTCGCAGTGGTCGGGCACTGTGCCAGTGGACGCCGTCGGTCACCATCTCATGAACGCTCTGATCTGGATGGATTCGCGCGGCGCGCCTCACATCAAAGAGGTGGTCGGCGGTCGTCTGCGGGTCCAAGGCTACGACCCGCGCAAGCTCCGCTTGTTCCTCCAGCGCACCGGCGGCGCGCCGAGCCACTCGGGCAAGGACTCGATCGCCCACATCCTGTACCTCAAGCACGAGAGGGCCGATGTCTACCGGGAGGCCCATGCGTTCCTCGAGCCGGCGGACTATCTGAACGCGCGCATTTGCGGCCGCCAAGTCTCGTCGTTCGATTGCATAGTGGCCCACTGGGCAACCGACAACCGCGACATCGCGAACGTCCACTACGACCCAGACCTTTTGTCGATCTACGGGCTCGACAGGGCGAAGCTCCCGGAACTGGTGCCGTCGGCCACCGTGGTCGGCGAGATCACCTCCGAGCTGGTCGACGAATGGGGTCTGGTGCCCGGGACGAAGGTCGTCACCGCCACCGGCGACATCCACTCGGCCGTCCTGGGTTCAGGGGCCACCCGCGACTTCGAGAGCCATCTCTACATAGGCACCTCGTCCTGGCTGTCCTGCCCGTTGCCCTGGAAGAAGACCGACCTGCTGCACAACCAGGCCGCGCGGCCCTCCCCCATCCCCGGTCGGTACTTCCTGGCCAACGAGCACGAGGTC
>JBBSGQ010000061.1:0-12181 GCA_038253965.1 Acidimicrobiales bacterium
ACCTCGACTACGACAAGGCGGCGTCGGCCATCTTCACCGATCCCGAGATCGCAGACGTGGGTCTGGCCGAGGCCGACGCGTTTGCCATCGGCCGCAAGATCCGGGTCACCAAGGTGCCGTTCTCCGCATCGGCGAAAGCGCTCATCAACGACGACCCGCGCGGATTCGTGAAGATCCTGTCGGACCCTGCCACGGGCGTCGTGCTCGGCGGTTCGATCGTCGGTCAGCACGCAGCCGAGCTGATATCCGTGCTAGCGCTCGCCGTCACCGCCGGCCTCCGAGTCTCCGACATCGTGGAGAGCCTGCTCGTCCACCCCGCCCTTGCCGAAGCGCTGGCCGAAGCCGCTGAGTGAGCAGTTCGGTGGCTTGAGCTCGCCGGCGTTGCAGGACCCGGGAACAGGTGGTCGCCTCGCGTCACGAACGAGGCGCACCCGAGGGGCGTGGATCGGGGGGTGCGCCGCAACCGGTTGCGCCGTGCTGCTGCTCGGTGGGCCCGGCATGTCACGCGGGTTCCTGAACACGGGGGACACCAACAACCTGGTCGCCGAGTCACGCGTCCTCATGGACTGCGTCAACCAGCATGTCTTCCGAGCCTGCCGCTTCGATGCGACGCTCGGGCGATCGAGGGTCGGTCCGTATCCGCTGTTGCAGTACCTCCCCGCCGTTGCCATGCGGGGGCTCGGGTTGCGGTCGTCTCAGGTTCTCCGCGGGTTGGCATGGCTGAACTTCGGCGCCTTCGTCGCCACCCTCGGGATGCTCGGGTCGATCGCGGCGCGCGCCCGGCAACGCCTGTGGGGGCCGCTGTTGCTGGTGCTGGCTACGTCCGGGCCGTTGTGGTTCTACGCAACCACCGGCTTCGGCGAGATGCTCGCCGGCGCGCTGGTGCTGGCCATGGTGTTGGCGTGCCTGCACCGCAGACCCGTGCTCATCGGCGGGCTCGCACTCGTCGCATGCCTGGGCAAGGAGACCCTGCCGCCGTTCGTCCTCGCCCTCGGTCTCTTCGCCGGCCGCCGGGACGAGGACGGCTGGTTGCCGCCGCGCCGTGTGCTCGTCCCGCTGGTGATCGGCGTCCTCGGCGGCACGGCGCTCTCGTTGGGGTTCAACGTGTTCCGCTATGGCACGGTCCGCAACGTGCGCTACCTGCAGCCCCAGTTCCGCGTCGCGGGAGCGGGTCGGGTCAGCCGCAACATCCTGGCTCTGCTGGCGGCGCCGGGTGGTGGTCTAGCCCTGTACTGGCCGGCGATGGCCCTGTTGCTCGTCGGTCTGGTGACCGTTGGCGTGATCGCGCTCCGAGGCGGCCGCCCCGTGCTCGCCGGCCGGGTCGCTGCGCTGCTGGCCGTCCTCGCGGCGTACACGATCGGTCTGGCGCAGTGGTGGGCGCCGCTCGGCTGGATCGCCTGGGGTCCCCGGTTGTTCGTGCCCCTGATCCCAGCGCTGGCGGTCGTCACGGTTCACATCGGCGGCCGAGAGCTTGCGGCACTGCTCTGTCGAACGCTCGTCCACCCCGTCGCGTTCGTCGCGATCGTCGCCGTATCGCTGATCGGTGCGTTCCCGGAGGTTGGCGCTGCCTGGTCACCCGGGCCGGCAGTCACCGTCCTGCGGACGCCCGACAACGTGTGTCCGACGTTTGGCGCCCCCGGCAGCGACCTCTACTGGCGGTGCTTCGATCGTCGAGCCTGGCGACTAGATCCGACCCCCCTTCGGACCGCCACCGCACATGTAGACGCGATCACCTGGGTGGTTCGAGCCACAACCCTCGGCGGCCTTGTGCTGTTGCTCATAGCGGCACGAAGCGAGGCTGCGGACGGTCATGCGATGACCGCCACGATGTCTCCGGAACCGACTGTCTGACCGGTCGCAACTTTGAGCTCCGTCACCGTGCCGGCGATGTCGGCGATGATGTTGTTCTCCATCTTCATCGCCTCGAGCACGCATATCACTGTGCCCACCTCCACGGCCTCGCCTTCGGTGACGTTCACCTTCACGATCGTGCCCTGCATCGGGACGGCTATGGACCCGGAGCCGAGGACCGCAGCAGCACCTGCACCTCGGCCGGCTCGCTTCGGACGCGCTTGGGTCGAACTGGAGCCCGCTCCGATCCCTCCACCCGTCGCCGGCGCAGCAGCCGACTCCGGTACCCACAGCGCAACCCGAAACCGTTTGCCGTCCACCTCGACGTCGACGTCTCTGCGCACCTTCGGCTCGGCATCGCCGTCGCCAGGGGATGCACCACCGGCCGTCGCTTCGATCGGCTTGGAGTCGATCCCGGTCAGATCGAGCGTGTCCTCGACCCACCTCGTCGAATGGCGGGCCTCGACGAAGTCCTCGTGTTCCAGGATCGCGAGGTCGGCCGGCAGCGTCGTCGCGATCCCGTCGATCCGGAACTCGCGGATCGCCCGTTTCATGCGGTCGATGGCCGTGCGCCGGTCGGAGCCCCAGACGATCAGCTTGCCGACGAGGTTGTCGTAGTACTGCGAAACCTCGTCGCCTGGCTCGTAGCCTCCGTCCCAGCGCACCCCGAAGCCCTGTGGGGGGACCAGCGTGCCGATTCGTCCGGGGGAGGGAAGGAACCGTCCTCCAGCGGGGTTCTCGGCGTTGACCCGTACCTCGATCGCGTGGCCCCGCAACGAGATGTCGTCCTGGGAGAAGGACAACGGCTCACCCGATGCCACCCGGATCTGCTCGCGAACGAGGTCGATACCCGACACGAGCTCGGTGACCGGGTGTTCCACCTGCAGACGGGTGTTCATCTCGAGGAAGAAGAAGTCGCCGTCCTGGAACAGGAACTCGACGGTGCCCGCGTTGTAGTAGCCACAGGCTCGCGCGACCTTCACTGCGGCGTCACCCATGGCCTGGCGGGTGTCCGCCGGAAACGCCGGAGCAGGTGATTCCTCGATGAGCTTCTGGTTGCGGCGTTGGGCCGAGCAGTCGCGCTCGGCGATCCACACGCACGTCCCCAGTTGATCGCCGATGATCTGCATCTCGATGTGTCGGGGCCACGTGAGGTAACGCTCGACGTAGCACTCGGCCCGCCCGAAGCCCTTCAGCGACTCCGACTGGGCCGACTCGAGCGCAGGTGCAGCTTCGTCGGCCGAGTTGACGACCCGCATGCCCCGGCCGCCGCCGCCGAACGCCGCCTTGATGGCCACCGGCCAGCCGTACTCCTCGCCGAAGGCGACCACCTCGTTGGCTGACGTGAGGAACTGCGTGGTGCCCGGCACGCCGGCAACCCCGGCCTGCTCCGCGGCGATTCGGCTGGAAACCTTGTCGCCCATCACCTCGATCGCTTCGGGCGGCGGTCCGATGAACGTGACACCCCGCTCGGTGATAGCCCGTGCGAAGTCGGTGTTCTCCGAGAAGAACCCGTACCCCGGATGAACGCCGTCGGCTCCGCTTCGGTCGATGACCTCGAGGATCCTCTCGGTGTTCAAGTAGCTCTCGGCTGCGGTCTGGCCGCCCAACGCGTAGGACTCGTCGGCCAGCCGGACGTGGAGAGCCTCCCGGTCGAGCTCGGAGTACACCGCCACCGAGGGGATGCCGAGCTCCTGGCAAGCTCGGATGACCCGGACGGCGATCTCGCCCCGGTTGGCGATGAGGATCTTCGACAGCACGGCCCATTGTCTACGGCGGAGACGGGGGGCGATGCCAGACGTCCGCGGTTCTGCTTGTGAGACTGGTCGGCGGAGCACCGATGTCACGAGAGGATCTGCGGTCCCGTTCGGCAACCGGACCACAGCTCAACTCGTACTGTGGCGCGATGGAGGCTCACCGGTCAGGTGCCCGGGCGCTCGAGGCGCTGGCCGGTACTCGTTTCGCCGACGTCCGCTGGGTCACCGACACCGGCTCGACCAACGCCGACGCTCTGGCACTGGCCCGCGACGGCCAACCAGAGGGCATCGTCTGCGTCGCCGATCACCAGACCGCCGGCCGCGGCCGCCACGGCCGGGTGTGGGCGGCCCCGGCTGGGGCCTCGCTGCTTTGCACTGTGCTCCTTCGGCCGTCGGCGTCGGTGTCGAGCTCGGTCACCATGGGTGCAGCAGTGGCGATGGCTGAGGCGGTCGAGCAGGTGGCAGGCTTCGCCCCGCGACTCAAGTGGCCGAATGACCTGGTCTGGCCGGGCGACGGGTCGACCGACGACCGCAAGCTGGCCGGGATCCTGGCCGAGGTCGACTGGCCTGCGGGCAGCCGCACCGCCGGTGGCCGGGCCGAGCTCCGGCCCGACGAACCGGTGGTGGTCGTGGTCGGCCTCGGCGTCAACGTGAACTGGCCAGATGCTCTCAGCGACGACCTCGTCGGGCTCGCAGTAGCCGCCGATCACATCGCCGGGCGCCCTGTCGATCGGGAAGCCCTCCTCATCGCCTTCTTGCAGCGGCTCGATCTCCACTACAGCTGTCTGATCGCTCGCAAGGATCGAGTGCCGTTGCAGGACGCGTGGCGGCAGAGGTCGGCGACCCTTGGACGGCGGGTGCGGGTCGACCTCGGGTCCGACGTCGTAGAGGGCACTGCGGTGGACATCACCGAGGACGGGCATCTGATCGTCGACTCCGACGCTGGTGAGCGTCGGGTGTTGACGGTCGGCGACGTCGTTCACCTTCGTCCCGCCCTTGACCCACCCCGAGCTCAGGATCGCGACGCCGGATCGTCGCGGTCGTCATAGGTGCGGTTCGGGATGCGTGGCTCGATCTGGCCGACGCCGCGAAGGGTCCAGTTGCAGACCCCGGTCGGGAAGATGCGGCGCAGGCGGCGCTGCTGTGCAGCAGTGAAGCGCGCCTTGTAGTAGTCCTTCGCGTCGAGCGGCTTGAGCTGACACTTGAGGATGGCGTTCGAACGGGGAGCACCAGCGGCGGTTCGGGGATCGTCATGGATCGGATAGGGCGTCGTGCACGGGCCGGGTCGCCGGTAGAGCCCGACCCCCGAGATGCGCTTGCCCGCCGCATCGATGCAGTTGTCGACAGCTTCGGCCGGACGGCTCCGTGCCAGCTTGGTCTCCCGGCTGGCAGCTGTTCGGTCGTGGTCGAGGCGGTCGAGCCATTGGCCCAGCACATCCACCACCTCCGGACCGAGGCCACCGCCGGTGAGGGTGTTCGCGACTGCCTCGTCGAGGGTGATCCCCGGCTTTCCCCTCGTCCAGATCTGGAAGTTGGGAACCACGTCGGTCTTCGGGTCCTTCGATTCGCCACCCGTGAGGCGGTCACGCAACGAGAACGCCCGAAGCCGATCGTGCATCTCACCGGTCAGATCCGCGTAGAGGTTGACGTCGATGATCGGGACCTTGCGTTGGTCGCCGCCGCCCAAGGACACCCGCCCGTCCTCGTAGGCGGCGCGCAGCGCGATCGGATCGGCGACCTCGCGCGCGGCTTGGTGCTTGCCGTCGATGTCATAGCCGCCCGCCGCCTCGTTGACCGCCAAGAACTGATCAACGCTGATCTTCTCGGCGTTCAGCGCCTCGAGCCCGTACTGCACGCCCACGTTGTCAAGCGGCCGGCGGGCGAGACCTGTTGCGGGATCCCGCCCGAACTGGTTGACGCTGGCGTCATGCAACGTGCAGCGGATGCCATTGCGCTTCTTCACCGGGTCGTAGAGCTCCGCCTTGGGGATGGCCGGATCGCACCCTGTCACGGGGTCGATGGTCGGCAGGTACGCACGGGCCCAGGACTCGCACGTGGTGGCGACGGCATGACCGTTGATCGCCGCCCGCTGTTCGGACGTCAACACCCTTCCGACGGCCGTGGCGTAGAACCGGTTGAGCAACCCGCAGTCGGTGGCACCGGGCAGGACTGTGATGGCATCGGGCAACGGGAGGATCGCCGCCGCTGCGTCGAGCAACCCCGGGTAGTTCTGGATGATGAGGTGCTGCTGGATCGAACCACCCGACGCGCCCTCGCCGATCGTGTGGACGGGCACGCCGAACTCCTCGATGAAGCGTTCCTTGACCATCATCACGGTCTCGGCCGACAACACGTCGTTGCACTGCACCTGGAACGAGTTGAACGTCGCAGTGGCGACGGCGTACCCCTCGCTCAGCATCTTCGGGTCCTCAACGGTGGTCGTCGGTAGGCCCTGGCTGTAGGTGGTGCCACAGCCGCCGCCGAAGCGGTAGACCAGTCGACCGTTCCAGGCCGCGTCGGACTGATCGCTGTCCGGCCCGCCCGGCGTCGGGTCGATGGTGGCGAGGAAGTACACGGAGCGGTTGATGACGCCGCGCTCCTCACGGATCACGAGGGGTACGCGGCGACCTTTGATGGCGCCCCGAGCCAGATCTGGCGGACGCGCAGCAGGATCGGTCAGGTCTTTCACCGAACCGTCAGTGCTCACGTACTTGTAGAAGACCTTCTCGGGCGCCGAGCAATCCTCATCGGTGGCTCGGCCGAGCCCGAGCGCCTGCGTGGTGCACACCGGCAGCGGGAGATGTGGACCCGAGACCATCGGCCCGGTGATCGGGTAGTCCCGGATCCGGCGTTCGACTGAATCGCTCCCCACGCTCGCGCTGAGCGTCGATCGACCCTCGACGAAACCCACGACTGTTCCTTCGAGGTGGCCGGCAACAGACTTCAGGCGCGCCGTCACATCCCTCCCGTCCACCAGGACCTTCACCCTCGAGAGCGCGCTGCCCCTCGGTGGCGTGACGGAGATGCGCGCGTCGCCGCCGGTCACCCTGTCGGGCTGGCTCGAGAGCACTTGGATCGACATCGCATCGTCACGATTGGTGGGCTTCGTCGCAGTGGTGGGCGTCGTCGTGGAGGACGATGCTCCGGGCCGTGGGTCATCAGTGCTCTTCTCGCCGCCGGACGAGCACGCTGCGGTGAGCAGGGTGAGCGTGAGCAGGATCGTCGCGACGCGCCGCTGCGGTCGCCCGGGCGAGGTCATCGGATCAGTCAAGCACCGGCACCTCGAGATCAGGGGTCGAGGTCCCGGGCGCAGAGCGCGGCGAAGGCCGCTGCTGCGGTGACGGTCAGGGGGCCGGGCGCCGAGCGGACCCGGACGTCATCGAGGTGACTCACTGGTTGGACATCGCGAGTTGACGACGTGAGAAAGATCTCATCGGCCGCTTCGAGATCGTCGAGGGTGAGCAGCTCGGACTCCTGCACCTCGACCAGTTCGCACACGAGCTCTCGGGTGACTCCGGCCAGGCATCCCGTGACCAGCGCCGGACTGACCAGACGACCGTCCCGTTCGAGGAAGATGTTGGTGCCTGTGCCTTCGCACAGCGCGCCGACGGTGTTGGCAAAGATCGCTTCGCCCGCTCCGCGCCGCCTGGCATGGGCCAGGGCGACGACGTTCTCCGCATAAGACGTCGCCTTCGCCCCGGCGATGGCGCTGCGCTCGTTGCGAACCCACGGGACCCGAACGATGCGCTCCATTGGTGGCCAAGGTGACGATGGCGCGGCAGCGAGGATGACGGTGGGCGGGTTGCTCGTCCGCCCGGAGCCGAGGGGGCCTGGTCCGGCCGTGACGGTGATGCGCAGCCGCCCTGGCTCGGTGCCCGTGGCGGCCAGACAGGCGAGCAACTCGTCGGCTGCGGCGCGAAAGGCGCATTCATCCATCGGAACCTGGATACCCAGCACCGCCAAGGACCGTCGGAGGCGAGCAAGGTGTCGTGCCAGGGCGAACGGCGTCTCGCCGACGACCTTCATCGTCTCGAAGACCCCGTCACCGACTGTCAAGCCGTGGTCCAGGGCGCCCACCCTGGCCTCGTCTGCTTCGACGACCCGGCCGTTGAGCCACACGAGGATCACCCGACCAGCTTGTCGCTTTCTCCACCCGTGTGCTCTCGTCCTAGGATCTCCGGCAAATCAAACCCGGGGGTGCATATGTCGGTGTCTCGTCGTGAGTTGCTTGCCGGGGCGGTGGCCACCGGAGCCGTCGCTGCCGCGAGCAGCCTCGGGGGTTCGTGGGCAGACGCATCGCCGGCCTGGCATCACCACCACGATCGGCGGCTTCCGAGACCAGCTCGCAGCGGACTCGACCACATCGTCGTGCTGTTGATGGAGAACCGATCCTTCGACCACTTCCTCGGCTGGGTGCCGGGCGCCGACGGCGTCCAGGCCGGATTGAGGTATCCCGACGACACCGGCGCGCTCCACCGCACCCACCACCTGCACGAGTGGCAGGGCTGCGGTTTCAACGATCCCGACCACTCCTACGACGGAGGCCGGGTCCAGTTCGACGGCGGCCGCCTCGACGGGTTCCGCCGAGGCGACAACGACGACTATGCGCTCGGGTATTACAAACGGCGGGATCTGGCCACCATGTCGCAGCTCGTGCGCCACTTCACCGTGTGCGACCGCTGGTTCGCGTCGATCCTCGGTCCGACCTTCCCGAACCGCATCTACACGCACTCGGCCTCGACCGATCGGATCAGCAACACGTACGACCCGATCGACCTGCCCTCGATCTGGGATCGCCTGGCCGCCGCCGGCATCCCGGCCAACTACTACTACAGCGACCTGCCGGTGCTCGCGCTCTACAGAGACCAGAAGTACGCCCCCATATCGAAGACGATCGACACGTTCTTCACCGACGCCGAAGCCGGCCGCTTGCCCGCCTACTCCTACGTGGATCCGTCGTTCATCGGTGAGGACGAGGGGTCCTCGAACGACGACCATCCGCATGCTGACATCCGTCGCGGACAGAACCTGATCGCCCGCGTCGTCAAGGCGCTGACCGAGAGCCCCCAGTGGCGCAACACCGCGCTTATCGTCACCTACGACGAGTGGGGCGGCTTCTTCGACCATGTCCGTCCGCCGCGCTTCCCCGATGATGTCAACCGTCCCGGCGGGGACAAGGACCACCCCGACCACGCACAGGCCGGGTTCCGCGTGCCCGCGTTCATCGTCTCGCCATTCGCACCCAAAGGCCGGGTGGCGCACACGACGTTCGAGCACAGCGCGATCCTCAAGCTCGTCGAGTGGCGCTTCGGTCTGAAGCCGCTCACGAAGCGGGATCGGGCGTCGAACAACCTGGCGCACGTCCTCGACTTCCGTTGCCCCAACCTTCGGCCGCCGACGATCGTCGTGCCGCCGGACCCGGGCCCTCACCTGTGCGGGCCCGGGGTCACGAGCGGCATGTCCACCGACGAGTCGATGTGGCGCCAACTCGCGGCGTCCCGTCGGCTGGACACATCGGGCTGACCGCAACGGACGGCCCGCCCAGTGGTCCCTGAGGGCGCTCCCACCGACTGACCATGGACTTCCAGCTGAGTGACGAACAGGACCAGTTCCGCAGGGTCGTTCGCGACTTCGCGCGCACCGCGATCGCTCCGTACGCAGAGCGATGGGATCGAGATCACACGTTCCCCACCGACACGGTGCTGGCCATGGGTGAGCTCGGCCTGTTCGGGCTACCTTTCCCGGCTGAGTACGGCGGCGGTGAGAGCGACTTCACCACGCTGTGTCTCGCCATCGAGGAGATCGGCAGAGTGGACCAGTCGTTGGCTATCACTCTGGAAGCCGGCGTCGGTCTCGGCGCCAACCCGATCTTCACGTTCGGCACCGAGGAGCAGCGTCAGCGGTGGCTGCCCGATCTGTGTGCCGGCCGGGCTCTGGGCGGGTTCGGCCTGACCGAACCGGAGGCGGGTAGTGACGCCGGCGGTACCCGCACCCGGGCCCAGCTCGACGCGGCGACGGGTGAATGGGTGCTCGGCGGGGAGAAGGCCTTCATCACGAACTCGGGGACGCCTATCACCTCGCTCGTGACCGTCACGGCGCGCACCGACGAAGCGGGGAGCAGCGGACGGCCTGAGATCAGCGCGATAGTCGTTCCGTCAGGTACGCCCGGGTTCGAGGTCCAGCCGGCGTATCGCAAGATGGGCTGGCACGCCTCGGACACGCACGGTCTCACGTTCGACGAATGTCGCGTCCCAGGCGACCACCTGCTCGGCGAGCGAGGCCGCGGCTTCGCCAACTTCCTGGCCATCCTCGACGACGGTCGGGTCGCCATCGCGGCGCTGGCGGTCGGCGTGATCCAGGCCTGCCTCGATCAGTCAGTGCAGTACGCCAAAGACCGCAACGCGTTCGGGCGGCCCATCGGCTCCTACCAGGCGATCGCCTTCAAGTGCGCCGACCTCGCGGTGATGGCCGAGACCGCCCGGATGCTCACCTACGAGGCCGCATGGCGCAAGGACATGGGACGCCCGTTCAAACAGGAAGCGGCGATGGCCAAGCTGTATTCGACCGAGGCTGCGGTGACCGCCACCCGAGAAGCGACGCAGGTGTTCGGGGGCTACGGCTTCATGGACGAGACGCTCGTCGCCCGGCACTACCGAGACGCGAAGATCCTCGAGATCGGGGAGGGCACCAGCGAGGTGCAACGCCTGGTCATCGCGAGGGGATTGGGTCTCCCCGTCTGAGGACGCAGCGGCGGGAAGGCTTTCGGCGAGGCGCGTGCCGGCCGGCCTGATGGTCACGTGGAGGTACCGCGCTGGTAGCTTTCCGGCCCATGACGGCGCCTCAGGCGCCCGTTCGGCTGCGACGCACGTGGCCGCAGCGGCTGCTCATCTCGTTCAACGTTCTCTGCATCGCGGCCGCCCTCACAACTGCTGTCGGCCTCACCTATGTCAAGCGGTCGGTAGGTCAGATCCCGCGTATCCGCCTCGGAAACGCGCTGCGGCCGGCTGCGGAGGTGGCCGCCGGGAAGCCGCAGAACTACCTCCTCGTCGGGATCGACAGCGGGGAGGGCCTCGCGGCCGACGATCCGGTCCTCAAGGGGCGTCAAGCTCTGGCCGGCACCCTGCGTTCGGACACGATCATGGTGCTGCACGTCGATCCTCGCTCGACGACCGCTTCGATCCTGTCGTTCCCTCGCGACATCTGGATCCCCATCGCCGGCACCGGCCGCAGCTCGAGGATCAACACGGCCATCGAGACGAAGGACCCCAACCAAGGCCCGAAACGGCTGATCCAGACGATCGAGCAGGACTTCCAGATCCCGATCGACCACTACCTCCAGGTCGACCTCGCCGGCTTCAAGGGCATCGTGCGAGCCGTGGACGGGCTTCCTGTCTACTTCCCGACCCCGGTCCGCGACCTCAACTCGGGGCTGAACGTGCCCGTCGCCGGTTGTACGACCCTCGACGATGCCCAAGCGCTGGGCTTCGTGCGGTCTCGTCACTACGAGAGCCTCGTCAACGGCAGGTGGCGGGACGACGGAGCAAATGATCTCGGACGGATCAGCCGCCAGCAGGACTTCATCCGCCGGGTGATACGCCGTGCCATCAGCAAGGGCGGGCGCAACCCGACGACGCTCACCCGTCTCGTGGACACCGGGGTCAAGAGCATCACCCTTGACGAAACTCTCAAGATCGGCCAGCTCACCGATCTCGGCTTGCGGTTCAGAGGCTTCAACCCCGAAACGCTCAAGACCTACTCGCTCGGGGAGGCGGTCGAGCGGGCGTTCCACGGTGGCGCCGACGCTCTCGACCTCGTACCGGCCAAGGCCGACCCGATCCTGCGGCGCTTTCAGGGAGTCAAGAGCGCCGGCCTGTCCGTCAGGTCGGTCAGGGTCAAGGTGCTCAACGGCTCGGCTGCCCAGAACCAGGCGTCTACCGTGACCCGGGCCTTGGGCGCCGTCGGGTTCCTCACGGACTCTCCCGACAGCGCGCTGACCAACTCGACGATCACCGTCGTGCGCTATGCGTCCGGCCACGAGCTGCAGGCACAGCTCCTCGGCCGCTACATCGACTCGCCGGTTCGATTCGAACGAGCCCCCGAGGTGGCCGACGTCGAGCTCGTGACGGGCACCAACTTCACAACAGTGCGCAGGAATCCCAAGCCGGTCCGAGACGTACCCATCAGCACGACGACCACCACTGCACCGGCTGGTCCGCGACCCATCAGGCGTCCCGCACCGAGCACGACGACGACCGTGCTGGGCATAGTTCCCAGCACGCCGCCTGGCGTCCACTGTGGGTGACGTCGTCACGAGATCGGGCCGCGCGGTCCTCATCACCGGCGCACGAGGCCAACTCGGAATCGCTACGACTGACGTGTTCGCTCGGGCGGGCTGGCACGTCGTTGCCTGCGACAGATCCCAACTCGACATCGTCGACCGCGACGCCGTGTTGCAAGCCCTCACCGGCATACGGCCTGACGTTGTGGTCAACACCGCTGCCTGGACAGCTGTAGATGCGTGCGAGACGGACCCCGACCGGTCGTTCGCCGCAAATGCGCTCGGCCCACGCCAC